>DAHUXF010000162.1 GCA_027307295.1 Acidobacteriaceae bacterium | reverse complement strand
GCGGGAGGATTCGGCCTCGGAAACATGACAAGTGGTTTTTTACCGCCGATGCCTTAGCCACTAACAATATATAGCTTGGGATTTCAATGTGGCGGTGCTCTCGATGGGGGTGCCGCCGGTTCGTTTGGAATGCATTGCGGTGCATTTTCAGGCGCTTATTTAGTGTTATCGCCACAGAGTTTATCCAATTCCATTAACAGATGATTACATCTTGATCGCGCAAGCTGCCAGGTGGCAATGGTTGAAACCGCAGGTTGACAATTCCGCGTTCGACAAATTGCTTTAATATTGTATTTGCCGCCAGTAATTGGCCGCGCCATTTTCTCTCCAGCTCTTGCCATTGAACATAGTGAAGGACCGGACTCACTTTCAGTTCAATTTCAATTTGCAGGACCGGAGCTTGGTCTTCCTTCTGCTCCAGGCGAGATCGCCACTTCGGAAAATCATCATCCGAGCTGAAGGTAACTCCTGCGAACCTCGGCTCATTCATGCGCCCAACAAGCGGCTCCAGATCAATTAGCTCTTGTACATCCGTTGGCACCAGAAGAATGTGCCGACCCAGATTGTTATCGAGAAGGACAGCATGTGCCTCCCGTCCACATGGTCGAAAGCCGGCATCCCCTGCAAACTCGCAGAAAGGCCCGGCGATGACAAGATCGCCAGGATCATAGCGGAGGAGCAGGTGATCCCTGGTACCCGGATGTAACGAAGTTACCAGCAACTTGCCCTTCCCACTCTGGATTGGTTCGTGTGTCCAGGGATCCACAATTTCAGGCAATGCATCGGGTCCATAGTGATACATGCCACAGGCCGGGCATTCTCCCGCTATCACGCCCAGAGACTCCGTAAAACCATAGTGGTCCACCACCGGAGCATTTAAAACAGTTGCAATCAAGCGCCGCCATTGCGGGGAAAGATACCACGCATACGAACCTACCCAGCGCAACCCCAGTTCCGACAAATCGCATTCCTCTTCCAGCAGAAAGTGAACAAGCTTCTTGATGGCGGGTAAAGGTAGAAACAGGCAAGAGATCTTCTTTTCGTAGCCCTCATATTGGTGTTCAGCCCGCAGCAGGTGAGAAGCCCAGAAATAATTTGCCCTGCTTCGCAAAGGTATGTTGATCCCTCCTCTTTTGCCCTGAGGAATAGGAACATCTCCATGGTGTCCGCCGCCAGTCGATAAGATCAACGATCCCAAATTTGTATCGGCTCCGTAGATCGGAGCGTTTGCGGAATGATTCAGTATTTCTTCCGTCCCGTAAATGACTCGCGGTTTACCCGTGCTACCCCCGGTGAAGACCATGAATGCCGGCAGGCCCTTCCTGCACCGGATCTCTTCATGGTAGCGCTCAAAAATCTTTGCTGTGCAGATTGGGACCTTGCGTAAAGCTTCCATCGGATGTTCCGTTGCCTGCATGGGGGACAAAATGCGGGAATAATATGGCGAGTTTTGCCTTGCATATTCCCAGGTATGGCGCAGGCGCTCCAGTCTTACACGCCACAACTTACTTGCAGTGTTATCTGTTCCTTGATTCATTGGGAGATTCATTGGGAGTCGGCTCATATGTTTTAAGACTGCGGCATGTTGCGTTGAGAAAGGCCCGGCAATGTCGTGCCATCCAATGCATGTGTGGAGTTAGTCCAGCGTGCATGATCGTTTTGCGAATTGACATAGCCCGGATAGCGCAATCGGATAAGAGGGTATTAGAGCATTGTCGGGCAATCGAAACCCTTTTGTGGGAATCTTGATGTGGTCCAGTACGGTGATGTGCGGTACGTACCGAGAGCCGATTCGCTTAGTGGGGGGTATCCATTTGTGGCGTTTGCAAGCTTCCATGCTCCTATAGTGAAGTGCCATGAGGGGCTCACTGTGACGAACACGAACATGCAAATTTGTTACAAATTTGCCGTGCCGAAAAGTTCCAAACCCATCGCACTGCAATTGCAGGGATTGCGATTTTAGCTTCTGCAACTCATGCCGCAGGCGGAGCAAAGCTGCCGAACTCATGATTCCAAGATACAGGATAGTAAGATGGGGTTCCAATTGGAACTCCTCTGGCGCAGGATACGGCAACATTCGCCGAATCTTGAGTATGATGTCGCAGAGTCGTTTGCCGATAGGGAATACCAGTGCAGATTCGTAGCGTCCCTCAGGAATTGAAGATGCCAGACGAAAAACCCCAGTTCCGGCCTGAGAAATCAAAGTAATTCCCGTTGCGCATTTTCAACTTTCGTAATCATCCAGTCGAGATCCGCACTCTGGTGGTTCCGCCCCAGGTTCTTTTGTATCTTTGGCTGCAAGTCCCGGAACATGAAACTTAAAGCAAGCAGCGCGCGCGTGAGCTCCCGAGGTTCGAACCCACTTGGATACGTAGAACGTAATTGCTGAACTAATTTTTCCGGTAATCTGGTTTCCAGACGCCTGTAACCTTCCCGCGGTACATTCGCGGACAGATGCAGACACGGCAAGAGCGCTTTTCCGCGCATACAATCCAATGAGTCCACAGCCTCAAACCATTCACCGCGCGCGATCTTGGTGTAGGTGTACCATATCCAGCCGACGAATTTTTGATGTATGTCTTCAAAGTCCGGCAGGGGTGGCGCGAAATCAGACTTACGCCATGATTCCATACGCATGCGCTTAGACAGGTGCAATGCTTTAGTCACGGCGTCCGCCTGGAACATTTCGAACGGTTCCATCTTTACGTCAATCTTAACCACGTCCCCGTTCATATTGATGAAAGAGATCAGGAGGTTGTCCATCCCCAGGTGTGTAGCTGGAAAGTGGGCCACCAGTGGCCCAAGGGAAGACATGACTCGCTTAAGCCATTGAGACTCTTCCTGCAAAGACAAATTCCCATCGGTTACAAAGACCAGGTCAACGTCAGAATAGGGATCTGTTGTGTTCGTAGCAATGGATCCCTGGATGAATACGCTTAAGTCGTTACGTGCAGCTACCTGATGCAAAAGAGTGGACAGTCCATTCTGGATAGCTGGGTAACGGCCCAATTTTTCTAAGAGCTCGTCAGTCTCCGTCTGGCGCAGCTGGCTCACGTCTTCCTCCGTCAAATATCAAAATCTTTCAAATCGGCGATGATGCAATTCAGGTCGTCTTCCCATATATGGTCAGCGAGCTGCACTGTATTTTTGAGTTGCCTGGCTCCAGCGCCTAAGCAACATGTGTGTCTCTCGCCCAGAATATGTCCATCAAACCTGATACCCCATATTTTGAAGCTGTGCCCGTATCTCGCTGGGTACAACCAAGGGGCGGCTTCGCGGACGCAGGAGCTTATTATAATCGTCCAACTGGGCCAATAATGGCGCTGCATGGTTCTCCGAGTCCAACGGACCCAGGTAATTCTTTTCATCAATTTGCTGCAAAGCAATTTTCTCAGCACACTTGGTGAGTCCCCAGATCCCTCCTGCTTCTGCATACTCGTAATGCTGCCGGACAAGTTTTAAATTGTCTGAATAAACCGCCTCTTTGTACAGAACATGGGGCAGGGAACCGGTTTTAGCGCCTTTTGCAAGAATTTTCTTCTGGTAGGCGACGAATTGATTCAGCTCTGATGTGTAAGCTTGCGCAAAAGCTGGACGAACGGGGTATTCCGCTCCGTTCGTCAATGTTTCCGCCAGCGAAGAGCCATCCAGCTTAGGGCTGCGTATGCCTTTGCCCTTTAATAAATCCAGAAGGGTTGGAACCACATCAACCGAGCGTATTCGCTGATTGTATATTCCGGGCTTTATTCCAGTTCCATAAAACACCAGAGGAACACGCAGAACACCTTCTGACATGGAATTGTGATGGCCATAACTGTTTTCATCATATTCTTCGCCATGGTCGCCAAACAGGACGATCAAATAGTTGCTGCCGGCAAGAATCTTCTCCAGTTTCCGGAAGAAAGTAGTAAACCGGCTCTCTAAAAAGTATTCTATCCCCCGCAAATACAGATCAAAAAGTTTTGCATAATTCTTTTGCTCATAATGATGCTGGATGATTCTTTTGTATCGAAGCATCAATTCCAGATCTTCGGGGTCCCGGTAGGTTTCTACCAACGCATCCACGGGGTTGACGCTGGACGCTGGAATTTCTGCTTCCAGACGCTCAACAGTCTCAATATAGGTCTTGCCTCCGTAACGGAGATTGTGGAACCCAAAGGGAGCATGGATGCCGCCGAAGTGGGCAAAAGCCATGTTGCGCCGCTTCGAGGAGATCGCCTGCAGGAATGCGTCATCGTCCTCGATAATATACTGGTCAACTCCCCGATCAAATCCCAGAAACTTTCCCAGAATGATGGGAAAATCAATTTTGAATGTGGTGGTAAAGCCGGCACGTCGGGCTGCGGCAAAGATGGTTTCTGCACGCAGCGCGCGATTAAAAAATTCGTACACGCCATGGCGCAGCGGCCACTTTCCTGTGAAATAGGTGCCATGGGAAGCTGACGTATATGGCGCTGCGGAAATGCAGTTGGTAAAGAATGCTCCTCCCGCCGCAATTTCATCCAGCAGAGGAGTCTTCAGGGCTGCCGGCAGGCCATACTTGTCCGGCCAGAGCTTGTGCGGATTTGCCGCAATGCCATCGCTACGCAGAGTGTCCAGCGACACGAACACAATGTGATCGAACATCTAGATATCCTTGCCTTATCTAAGAGCCGGATTATATACCGTGACTGTGTTGAACTACAATGAATATCGCATCGATCGGCGTTGAAAGAAGAACTGGATTGGAAGAGACAGAGGGCCGATCAGCTTTTTAGTAGAAGTCCAACAATTGCCGCTGACAAAAAATTTGCCATCGTTCCAGCAATCATGGCGCGAACGCCCAGACGGGCCAGATCATTGCGCCGATTTGGAACCAGTGACCCGATCCCGCCGATCTGGATGCCGATGGAACCAAGATTGGCGAACCCGCACAGAGCGAATGTAGCAATGGTGTAGGACCGCGGATCGAGAAATGTTTTTTGCGCTGCCAGTTGGCCGTAAGCGATCAATTCATTGGTTACCATTCGAGTTCCAAGAGACTTGCCGACCTCCGCTGCGTCATGCCAGTTCACCCCCAGCAGCCAGGCCACTGGGACAAAAATCTTACCGAGCACCACCTGTAAGCTATCTGGAAAGTAAGCCCAATGAGAATGAATGCCGCCCATGACGCCGTTGATAGCCGCCATCAGAGCCAGAAAAGAAAGAAGCATAATGGTGACATGCAAAGTCAGGCGGCCACCGTCGCGGGTTCCGCGGACGATTGCTCCCAAAAAGTTTTCATCTCTACGGTTTTGATCGTCGGGCATCTCCACGCGGCCAGACGTCTTCGGCTGTTCGGTCTCAGGCACCAGCATCTTGGCGATCAGGATGCTACCTGGTGCGGTCATGATCAGGGCCGCTAACAGGTGGCGAGGTTCTATACCCAATCCAATGTAAGCAGCAAGCGACCCTCCGGAAACGTGGGCCATTCCGGCAGTCATGATCGTCATCAGTTCCGATCGCGTTGCATCAGAAAGAAACGGCCGCACGCTCAAAGGAGCTTCAATTTGACCCACAAAAATCGACGCAGCAACACTCAAAGACTCGGCCCCGCTGACTCCCATGAACCGCGTCATGATCCAGGCCATGCCGCGAATCATCAATTGCATGACTCCGATGTGATACATCAGGGCAAAAAAAGCTGAGGCGAAGATGATGGTTGGAAACACGCGAAAGGCCAGCACGCCAGCCGGGAAATCCATACCCAGGCTGCCAAAAACGAAGCTGGAACCAGCAACCGTATAGTCAAGAAACTTCCTGACTGCGTCGCCGGTATATTTCATTGCTACTTCCCCTTGAGTGGTCCGAAGCACCAGTAAAGCGAAAAGAAATTGCAATGCCAGTCCCCAAAAGACGGTCTTCAGCCTGATGGCCCTGCGATTCGTGGAAAAAAAGAAAGCTATTGCCAGCAACACGGCTATTCCCAACAGACCTGAGAAGCGGGCCATGGCGTCCTTACCGGTGAAAGGTATTCTTTTCGCCTGGAGTGATTTGAGCAGCGTAAGTGTAACACCAGTGGCTAGCATCCAAGTTCGCCACTGCTTGCTTGAATCTTATACTGTGTGGTTCGTTTACAAGGCAATGTGCGAGAGGCTATATATAGGCAAGATTGCTAATGTTTGTTGATGGTCTGCACAACAGTGATCACAGCATCAACGGGGGCACTGGAGCTTAAAGAGCAGGCTAAATACCAAATTGGGAACATATAAATGTTCCTCCTCTGCCCTCGGGCAGTTCAACAATGTTGCTACATGCGTTTGCTGATACACGGCGACCTTCTTGGGCCACTCTTTACAATTTTCACTACCGGTGTTGATAGCGCGATGGTTGGTAATCCATCATCATTGCAAGCAGAGTTGGCCCGGCTATTTGTGCAGATATCTGGGGGCTATCTCAAACCCTGCTCTTGCATTTTCTTTCGCAGACTCAGTGGGCGCATGTCGGTCCAAACCTCTTTGATGTAGGCCAAACATTCCTGCTTAAGGCCGGTTTTGCCCGCATCTTTCCACCCCAAAGCGTTCTCTCGATGGGCGGGCCATATCGAATACTGCTCTTCATGGTTTACCACAACTTTATAAATAGTTTTATCTTCCTGATCATCAGCCATTGCAGCTTCTCCCGTCGTAAGGTTTGTAAGCGATTTTATCGCAGCCCTTAATGTATACAAATG
>DAHUXF010000161.1 GCA_027307295.1 Acidobacteriaceae bacterium | reverse complement strand
CACCGGCACAATCTCCGCCAGGTCCAGGGCCTTGCCCAAAATCGGAATGCGCCAGATCTCCTTCTTCGCCAGGACAGAGGTCCGTCCGGGAACCAACGGCACCAGAATCGTAGGATCAAGATTGGAAACGTGGTTCGACATAAAGACATATGTTCCCGCCGGATCAATCTTGTCCAGGCCCACCAGCTTCACTCTTGTTCCCGCAACCTTCGCTCCCGTAAGCGTAAGTCCCATGCCAATCCAGTAAAGAAAGTTGACGTTGCCGGTGATGAGAGTCCAGGGAAACGCGATCAAGGCCGCCGGCGGGACCAGCACGGTCCAGTAAAGAAGCGCCAGCAATGTGCGGAAGAGACCGAGTGTCTGCGCCATCATGAATGCTGCACACCGCGCAGCTCTTCCAGCTTGCGCGGAAGCTTTTCATAAATGCCGCCGAAACCGCCATTGGAGAGGATGGCCACAACATCTCCGTGGCGCATCTCCGGCGCAGCAGCCTCTACAATCTTATCGGCGTCGGCCAGTTCCCGCGCGCGCCGGCCGGCCTTGCGTACGCCATCCACCACCGCATTCGTGGTCAGGCGCTCATTTTCCGGGACAGCTTCCGGCTTGAAGATCGGCGTGATCACAACTTCATCCGCCAGAGCCAGGCTTTTCACCAGCTCCTTTTGCAGGACTTTCCGCCGCAGCGTATTGGAGCGCGGCTCAAAGATGGCCCACAAACGCGCGCCGGGATAACGCACACGGAGCGCCGTGAGCGTTGCAGCAATGGCCGTGGGGTGATGGGCAAAGTCATCAATAATGGTGATGCCGTCAATCTCTGCTTTGATCTCCAGCCGCCGCTTTACGCTCTTAAAACTTTTCAGGGCCTCGGCAATCACTTGCGGCTCAATGCCAAAGTTGAATGCCATGGCGGTTGCAGCCGCCGCGTTCAGCACGTTGTATTCGCCCGCCATGGCAAATTCAAAGTCCGCCCAGGGCTGGCCTTCCTTCAGCAAATGCCACGATGTTCGCTCAGGCTGAAATTGCAGGTTGGTGATCTGCCAGTGCGAGCCTTCTTTCAGCCCGTATTTCTCCACCGGACAGAAGGCTTTCGCCACGCACTCGTCCACGTTCTCATTGCCGTCATAGGCAATGATCTTGCCTTTGCGCGGCACAAGGTTCACCAGCCGCTTAAATGCGGTCTTCACCGCCGCCAGATCGGCGTAAATATCAGCATGGTCGAATTCCACAGAAGTAAGAATGACGGCCTGCGGAAAGTAATGCAGGAACTTGGGGCCTTTATCAAAAAAGGCCGTGTCATACTCATCGCCTTCAATGATAAAGTGCTTGCCCTGGCGCAGCGCAAAGCTGCTGCCAAAGTTTTCCGCGATGCCGCCCACCAGGAATGACGGGTCTTTCCCGGCATGCTGGAAGATCCACGCCAGCATGGAGGTGGTGGTGGTCTTGCCGTGCGTTCCCGCGACCACCAGGGGCTGGCGCGTCCGTAAAAAAAGATCAAAGAGAATGTCCGGCATGGAGCGAAAGAAGATACGCTCATCCAGAACGTATTCCAGCTCAGGATTGCCGCGTGAGATGGCGTTACCCACCACCACCATGTCCGGGCGCGGCTTCAGGTTGGCTTCAGAATAAGGCTGCGCTACTGGAATGGAAATCGAGGCCAGAAAGTCTGACATGGGCGGGTAGGCGGCTGCATCCGAGCCTGTGACCTTGAACCCACGCTGCTTAAGAAGTCCTGCAAGCGAGGCCATGGCCGTACCGCAAATGCCGATGATGTGTACGTGCTGTTGTTCCACAAATCAAGAGTAACGGATTTTGTGCGCTTGCGTGAAAGCGATTTTTACGTAACCGCCTTCATTTTTCACGAAACAGTTTCCAAAGTGGATGCTTCCAGGATTTTTAGTTTTGCGCCGGAGCCTTCCGCCACCAGCTCTGCCCGCACCCCAATGGGCAAAGTGATATTGCCTCCGGTCACATGGCCGGATTTAAGCCCATACACAACCGGCACATCATAAGGCTCCAGCACCCGCATCATTACCTGCTGCAACGTGTATGTCTCTCCCCGCGGTGGAGCGCAGTCCAGCATTTCACCAAATATAAAACCCCGCACCTCATCGAGTTTTCCGGCCAGCCGGAGTTGCATCAGCATGCGGTCAATGCGGTAGGGCTTCTCGGCAATATCTTCAATAAAAAAAATACTGCCTCTGGTCTCAATCTCAAACGGCGGTCCCAAGGACGCCACCAGCATGGAAAGGCACCCGCCATAGAGCCGTCCCTGGGCTGCTCCCGCGCGCAGGACCTCCACGCCATTCGTATTGACATCCCACATGGTTTCGCCCTGCAAACAGCTGCTCCAGCTTTTCTGGTCAAAGCTTCCTTGAGCAATATCGCCCGCGACCATTGGCCCATGAAAAGTAATAAGGCCGGTGCGGTCGGTGATCGCGGTGAGCAGCGAGGTAATGTCGCTGCACCCGATCAGGATTTTGGGCCGGATGGAAAACATTTCAAAACGCAAACGCTCCAGCAGATAGTTGCTGCCGTACCCGCCGCGCACACAAATCAATGCCGCGATATCATCGCGCCGCCAGTATTCTTCAAACTCACGCAGCCGCCGCTCTGGGGTCCCGGCAAAGTAGAGATCGCGATCAAAAATATCTTGCGCATACACCGGCTCGCAGCCCATCTGGCGCAGACGTTCACATCCGGCAAGAAAACCTTCCCGGTTGAAACTGCTGGCAGGAGCGATCACCCCAACCTTGTCACCGCGCTTGAGAGATGGCGGACGGAGAATCGTGTTAGCCAAGAAACTCTCCCCGGCACACCAGTTGCGCAGGCCCGCGCAGAAAGACCTTGCCCTCTGACCAGCGCACGATTTGCGCTCCCCCCGGAGCATGCACTTTTACCGGCGAATCTGCGCGTCCCGCCGCAACCGAGGCCACCGCCGCCGCGCATGATCCTGTGCCCGACGATTGCGTTTCGCCCACGCCCCGCTCATAGAACCGCACTTCAATCTCGCTCCGGTTCTTCACTCGCACAAACTCTACCTTCACTCCGTGCTTGAAGACATGCTGCCGGCCGATCTCTACGCCTTCCGCCTGCCAGCCCGGGCCGAATTCTTTCACAAAAACCACAAAGTGCGGATTGCCCATGGAGACCGGCGTACCACTCACCTCGCCATGGGCAACCTGGAGGGAAAAAGGAGCGGCGATCTGCGGCACGCCCATGTCCATCTCAAATTCAAAACAATTCTCTTCCCTCGCCATCAGTTCACAGTGCTTTACGCCGGCGCCGGTGCGAATGGCAAGTTTGCCGGCGTGGCCCTGGCTCACCAGATATGCCGCAACACATCGCGTTCCGTTGCCGGAGATTTCCGCTTCAGTGCCATCGGCGTTGATCAGGCGGGCATGCATTTCGCCATCGTTCGTGGGAAACAACCACTCTACGCCGTCAGCGCCCACGCCGTTGTGGCGATCGCAGATACGCCGGCTGAATTGGTAAAGATCGGCGGGCGCATATACTCCCTCAACGATAAGAAAATCATTGCCGCAGGCGGAAGCCTTGGTAAAGGGGACCATGGTTATTCGGTTTCAGCTCCCGGAGTACTCCGGATATTCCCCAGGCCCTCCGATTGACGCAGCTGGTCCATGAGGTCTCTGTGCTCTTTCAGCGTGCCATCTACCCTGAACTCAAACCGTTCTTTGCCATCGGTCCTGCTGAGCCGCATTCCCTGCATCTGCTTGCCCTGGGATTCCAGGACTGTGTTCACCTCGGCCACCAGGTCGTCAGCGGATTTCTCTGACACAACAAGGTAGTTCATGATCAGCGGTTTAAGATTGAACCGGCGCTCCACCCAGCCCAGTACATGCAAGGAGAGAAAAATCAGCATGGTTGAGAAGATCGCCAGCAGATAAAGCCCGCCGCCGCAGGCCATTCCAATGGAAGCGACCACAAAAACGGTGGCAGCCGTGGTAATCCCCGTCACGCTGCCCCTGGAATGCAAAATTGCACCTGCGCCGATGAACCCAATGCCGGGAATAATCTGCGCGGCAATGCGAGTATGATCGCCGGTGCCAAACTCCGCCGCAAGTTCGCTGGAGAGCGCTGTAAACATGGCCGATCCGAAACAAATAAAGATGTTTGTGCGCAACCCGGCGGGACGGTGCTTGAGTTCGCGCTCCAGCCCAATAACGGCCCCAAGCAATGCCGCCAGCATCAGTCGAACCATGGTTTTTGAAACCACGTCGGTCAGCGTCATATGCGGCAATGCAAAGAGAATGGCTCCCATGGATATCGGCTGGCCTCCATGAACATTATGGATGCAGAGATCGATAGATGAAAGCCTTTGGCTGCGAGGGAGTGCCGATTGTGGCAACCAATCTCAATCCCTCAGGGAAAAGACGGACCGCCAGGGCAACATCGTCGTGCGGAAAAGCAATGACGTAGTCGGCGGACTTCGCCGGTTGCGTCAGCGCAATCTCCCATAAAGGCGGATTGCTCTCCCGCAGCACGCGGCGGAATGGAATGCCCGCATCCTGTATCGCGCCGGAATGAGCGCCACAGTCCATCATCAGCGTGGCCGAAGAGGGCAGCTTCTTGAGTTCTGTGGCAAGTTCCTGTTCCAGTGCTACTCTTTCCTTTCCGTTGACCACGGCCTCACGCAGGCATATTGGCCCATGGAGCCATACCGAAAAATAACTTGCTGCCAGCAAAACACTGGCAGCGGCAACCACCATCCGCGTTGGGAAAAAATTGGCCAGGAACGCACAGCCCAGGGCGCAGAAAACAGCAATCGCCGGAAGCAGTTCCAATCCATAACGAACGTTGTAGTAGCTGAAAGGCCACCACTCCGGCTGATAAATGGGCACACTGCCCCAGGCAATGCAGAGCACATAAAACGGCAAAGGAGCCCAGAGCACCGTCCATGGCAAATGCTGCCGGGAAAAGTAAAGAGTGCTCAGCAAAGCAACCAGGGCGGCAACAAAAAGAAAGTATTCCAGCCGCCCGCTGGCCACATTCTGGCGCGCAATCTTCAGGAACTGGAGCGTTGCATCCCGTGGAGACTTTTCACCGGGATACGACGGCATGGAGGCCGTCTTACTCCGCTCCTGAATTGCATGTGCCGAGTATGGTCCGTTAACGAACTCCAGCGCGTTACCATAGACGGAGTGGTTGTATGCAAGAAAAAGTCCACCCGTAAGCCCCGTGAGCAAAATAAAGTTGATCAGCGCATGGCGCAAGGGCGATGCCACGTGACCCAGGCGCAGCAGAACAGCCAAGGCCCCAAGGGTCATTATCCCGGCTAAAAACCAGCCATCGTAACGGACCAGCATCGCGGCAGAAACCGCCATGGCGCATCTCTCCAGCAACTTCCGTCCCTGCGCCGCATCTTGCCACGCTTCGCGAACAAATTCAGAGAAGTAAACCGCCGCCCATATAAACAAAGCCAGGTACAGCGACTCCGTCATGGCTGTGGCCTGCATATAAATAAGGTTGGGATTGAGCGCATAGATCAATGCGCCCATCCACGCGGCAGAGCGCGAGGCCAATCCACGCACCAGCCGGAACACGCCGCCTGTTCCCGCGATATAGGCAATCATGGAAGGCAAGGACGCGCCCAGGCCCGTCTGCCACATGCGGTCATTGATAATGAAAGGTATATTGAGCAGGTGAGGCAGCGGCAGCCAAACGGTGCCAAGCTGAAAAAGTCCCGGTGTGCGCGAATCAAAAACACGCCGCGCAATGTTGATGTGGGCCACGGCGTCGCCATAAAGAAGAACGGCGCCCTGATGCCAATAAAAGATCAGAGCGCCAATAGAAATGACGGCGGAAATAGCGGTGACCAGAGCATAGTCACGGCGCAGTGCAGCTTCCATGGCTTGGGACGGCTTACGCCTTGGCCTCGCTGCCCTTGCCCAGATACTTATCGAGCAGCAGAGCCAGCTTCTGCCGCGTGGCCGCGGGGATTTTATCTTTATCGGTCTGAATGGCAAACTGCATCGCCGAGCCACAAGCGCACTTGCGCTCTTTGGGCATGATGGCGACGGCCCGCTTCACTACTTTTGCTGCGTTCTCCGCGTTGGCATGCACCACTTTGATCACCTGTTCCACGGTAACGTCTTCATGGCCGGCGCGCCAGCAATCATAGTCCGTCACCATGGCGCAGGTGGAGTAGCATATCTCGGCCTCACGGCATAGCTTGGCTTCCTGCAGATTGGTCATGCCGATCACATCAGCGCCCCAGCTGCGATACAGGTTCGATTCCGCGCGGGTTGAAAATTGCGGGCCTTCCATACAGATATATGTCCCGCCCTGCTTACCCACCACGCCAATATCTTTGCATGACTGCGTGAACGCCGCCGCCGCTTCCGGACAGATGGGATCCCCAAACGACACATGGGCCACAATGCCGTGACCAAAGAACGTGGAGATGCGCTGGACCGTGCGGTCAATGAACTGGTCGGGAATCACAAAATCCGTGGGCTTGTGCTCTTCCTTCAACGAACCAACAGCAGAGAGCGACAGGATGCGCTCCACACCCAGGTCTTTCATTCCGTAAATGTTGGCCCGGAAGTTGATCTCCGAGGGAAGAATGCGGTGTCCGCGTCCGTGGCGCGCCAGAAACGCTACTTTGCGCCCTTCCAGCGTGCCGAGCACGTAGGCATCCGAGGGTTCGCCGAATGGAGTTTGCACCGTGACTTCGCGGACGTCTGTAAGCCCGGGCCTGGAATACAGACCGCTTCCGCCCA
>DAHUXF010000160.1 GCA_027307295.1 Acidobacteriaceae bacterium | reverse complement strand
AACGGCAAACACGCCGTTTCTGGCAATGACGATAATGAAATCGGCAACGGCGGCATCAGCAATAAAAAGTTTGGTGCCACTTAGCTTGTCTCCTGTGGCCGCAACCTGAAGTGATGCTGTGTCCCAACTGCCCTGGGCTTCCACCACCGCAACCGTAGAGCGCGCCTGACCGGCGGCAATCCGGGAAAGATATTTTTTCTTCTGCTCTGAAGTGCCCATGGCATCCAGCACCGCGCCTGCCATCGCCACGGTAGAGAAAAACGGTCCCGGCAACAGAGCATAGCCGGCCTCTTCCATTAAAAGGACGAGTTCTACTTTGCCCAGCCCCATGCCGCCATATTCTTCCGGCGTAATGATGCCGGTAAAGCCTTGCTCTGCCAGCTTGGTCCACAATGCCTGGTCATACGCTGTTGGCGTTTCCATCATCTTGCGCACATCGGCAATGGCGCATTCGCCGGCAAAGAATTTTCGCGCGGTGTCTTTCAGTATCTGCTGGCTTTCCGATAATCCAAATTGCATATAAGGCCTCTCTCAATGTCCCTGAAATATCGCTTTCATTTTGCTCTGGTGGACAGCTCACAGACCAACAGCCGGACTGCGCTTAATAGCTCTTCGGCAATCCCAGAACAAAGTGCCCAATGATGTTCCGCTGGATCTCTGACGTTCCCGCTTCAATCGTGTTGCCCCGGGCGCGCAGGTAGCCATAAGTCCACATGCCGTTGTCGATTGCGTGGTCGTCTCCGGCTTCAAGCTGTCCGTACGGACCAAGCAATTCCTGGGCAATCTGCTGGAAGCGCTGGTTCAGCTCACTCCAGAAAATTTTCTGGATAGACCCCTCTGGCCCTGGCACTCCTGTGGCATTGATGCGGCTGAAAGCGCGCATCTGGTTGCAGCGCATGATCTCAATTTCGGCATAACACTGCGCCAGCTTTTGCCGGATGATGGGATCTTCCGCCGCTGGCCGCCCGTTGCGCTGCATGGTTTTGGCCAGATCAATCAGCCGTTCCATGTTGCGGCGGTAGGAAATCTGCAATCCTGCACCGAACGTGCCGCGTTCATGCATGAGCGTACCCATGGCCACGCCCCAGCCTTCATTCACTTTGCCAACAACATTCGCTGCCGGAACGCGCACATCGTGGAAAAAAAGTTCGTTGAACTCGGTTTCACCCGTCATCTGCCGCAGCGGACGAACTTCAACGCCGGGGGTTTTCATATCCACCAGCAATACCGTAAGGCCTTTATGCTTGGGAACATTGGGATCAGTGCGTACAACCAGTTCGCACCAGTGGGCGGCCCAGCCATAACTGTTCCACACTTTTTGTCCATTCACCACATAATGGTCGCCATCCAGCCGCGCTTCACAGCGCACATTGGCAAGATCGGAGCCGGCATCCGGCTCAGAGAAACCCTGGCACCAGATTTCTTCAGCGCTCAAAATTTTGGCCAGATAGCGTTTCTTTTGCTCTTCAGTGCCAAAGGCAATGATGGTTGGGCCAATAATGCCCAGCCCCAAAACGTTGGCCAGCGGAGGAGCGGACGCCAGGGCCATCTCCTGCCAAAAGATCACCTGCTCCATCAGGCTGGCTCCGCGACCGCCGTATTCCTTAGGCCATGAGATTCCTGCCCAGCCGCCTTCATATAATTTGCGTTGCCACTTCTTCAGGTACTCAAAGCGCGACTCAAGCGACTCTTCCCGGCGCTCATCCCAGTCTTTGGGAACATTCGCCGTCAGCCAGCCACGTAATTCATCGCGGAACTTGATTTCTTCCGGATTTAGATTGAGGTCCATGGATTCTCCAGGTTTGGCGTTCAAGCAAGGGGCCCGCGGGCAGCACTGAACGGCCATTCATTTTCGGCACACAAGTGTACAACGTCCGGCCAGATTTGCGCTCGACTTTAAAAAAAGTTTCGTCCCTTCGCGATCAGACCTGTTTTGACATTCGGACCACCGGCAGAAAGAGGCCGTGCTCAAGGGGAAGGTCGATCCGTTCCAGAGCTGCGTAACCGCGTTCGCGGAAGAGTTTGACTCCGGTGAGCGTAGCCCCCATCTCAAACCGCGTAAACCCTGCGGCACGGGCGGCCGCTTCACAGGCATCCAGAATCATGCTGCCCACCCCGCGGCGCGCCCAGTCTGGATGAATGAAGAAAGAGCGTATTTTAGCGGCATCGTGATGGGGATCAAGAAAATCATTCTGCCGGTCTTTCCACCTGTCGCCGCCATACAGTGTCTTGCGCTTGCTCCAGCCGCCACAACCAACGATGACAGGCGATGCATGGACCGTTGTTTCCGCAACCAGATGCGTTCCATCGGAAATCAACTGGCTATCCACGCCAAAGACGGTACGGAGCGCGCTGTCAATTTGCTCCGGGGTGTAGTCAGTGGATTGCAGCCCGCGCACGGAAAGATCAATCAATTCACGCAGCGCCGGAATGTCCCCGGCGGTTGCCACTCGTATCCGGAATTGTTCCGGCATAACATTTCCTCTTGGCCATTTTACGGTGAAAAGAGAAAAGAGCAGCTCTGATGGCTGCTCTTTTGTTTTCGAGCTTTCCCGTAACAGCTTATTTTGATCCCATCTGCGCCAGGAAGGCCTTCACCTCTTCTGCGTGGGCCCCGGCAGGCTCCAGTTGAAGATATTTGTCGCAGGCTGGCTTGGCATCGGCAAATTTATTGGCTGCAAATCCTGCGCCGCAGAGATTATATTGCGTCAGCGCGGAGCCTGGGTCCAACTCAGCCGCCTTCTTGAGCGATGCCACCGCTTCCACCTCTTTGTTCAATTTCATGTAAGCGTTTGCCTGTGCGGTCAGCATCCGTCCCGCAGCGGATTTTGCCGCTGCCGGAGACGAATTTGGATTTTTTGAGTCTACCGGCGCCTGCCCTGAGGCCAGAGATTGGGCCACCTGAATGCCTTTGTCAAAAGTCTGGACTGCGTCCTGATATTTACCAGATTTGTTTTGCGCATCGCCCAATGCGTAATAGAAATCCCAGCGAGTGGTTTCGGGGGCGGCTGCAATCAACTGCTTCAGCGCGTTTTCAGCTTTAGGCCAGTCCTGGGATTGCCTGGCAGCCTGCGCCTCTGAGATGAGCGAATTCAAACCGGCAATTTTTTCATTATCAGCCTTGATTTTGGCCAGTTGCTCTTTTGTAAGCTTGGGTGGAGGAGTGCCCGAGGATGCAAGGCCAAAGCTGTTATCAGCCGGCGCGCCCCCTTTAGGAACATCAATCGTCAACACGTTGGAGACGGAAGTGTCACCGGTGCCAACCGTGGTTTTCTGCGAGAAGAGCTTCTCGCCCTTATCATTGACTACGTCAACCTGATATTGTCCGTAAGCAACACCAACCAGCAGAAACTCGCCGCTTTTATTGGACTTGGTCTTGTACGCTCTGCCGGTGTCCGCATTGGTGAGCACCAACTGCGCACCGGCCAGGGGCTGGCCTTCCTGCGTGACCTTGCCTTCAACCGATGCTCCCACCGCCTGCGCCCATGCCGGCAATGCACCAACGGCCCACAGAACAACTAGCGCAAGAAAATTTGAAGTCTTTTTCATCGTGGTGCTGCCCTCCAGTTTCATTTGTTTTCATTCACTCGATGTTTTTGCTTTAGCTGTCCTGCTGGTTGCTTCCCACTAAAAAAGGGCGGGAGTCAATCCGCCCTTGAATCAGGTCTTTGCGGCAGAAAACTATTTCTTCTTGGGCTGCTTGTACGTGGTCTCTACCTTGGACCCAATATAGGCCAGCATCTGCTTAACATCGTTCGCGTGTGCTCCCTCAGGGGCAAGTTCAAGATATTTGTTCAGGGCTTCGGCAGTACCGGGAGCGGCTTTGATCTTGCCATCTTTCTCCGCCGTGCTTGAGGCCAGCAGCAATGACCCTTTGATGTAGTAAGCATCGGCCTTACTGGGGTCAGCGGCGATGGCCTTGTCACAGGCGGCCATTGCGCCCTCTGTGTTGCCGGAGTTATATTGCGTAGCGCAAATGTTGAAATATGCGGTCCCTGGATTCGGGTCCAGCTCCGCTGCTTTGTTATATGCGGCAATCGCTTCAGGGTTCTTCTTCAGCTTGAGATAGGCATTGCCTTCATTGGTGTAAATCTGCGCCAGAGCAAGCTTGGCTTTGGCAGGATCGGCCTTGGGATCATTTTTGGTGGCGTTCTGGGCCAGCGGGATTACTTTTTCATAAGCGTCAACCGCCTCTTGATATTGTCCCAGGTTCAATTGCATATCGCCCAGCGCCTTTTGATATTCCCACCGGGCTGGTTCCACGGCGATCATTTGCTTCAAAAGGTCGGCTGCCTTTTGCCAGTCCTTGACTGCCTGAGCTGCATTGTATTGCGTTATCAGCGCATTCAGATTCAGCCCTTTTTCCCGCTCCGCCTTCAGCTTGTCCATCTCTTCTTTGCTGATGGTGGATTTCCCTGGAGTGCCTACGTCAGCGGAAAGATCATCCACCGCGCCGCCGGTGCCGAGCACCTGCACTTTTTGTTTGTAGACCTTTTCACCTGCTGGAGTTTCAATCTCCTCCTGGTAGTCGCCGAATATGATGCCGACTCCATTGAACTGCCCATTCTTGTCGGTCTTCATTTTGTAAGTCTTGCCATTGCTCAGGTTGGTTAAAACAACCTGGAAGTCAGCCACCGGTTTTCCACCGTTGGTGATGGTTCCTTGTACCTTACCAGCGGTAGCCTGTGTCCATGCTGCGCCGGCGCCCAACATAGACAGCAGCGCAGCCATCGTGACATACATCATTCGTCTCTTCATTTGTATTGAGCCTCCGGCTTGTACTTGAATCTTAAATCTCCTGTCCCGCCAGCGGGGCCAGCGAAGGGACCGGATCGGCGGCATGCGCCGCACTAAAAGCGCGCTGGCGCAGCACGCAACTCTCGCAAACTCCACACGCCTTATCTTCACGGCTGTAGCATGACCAGGTCAACTCAAAAGGCGCTTTCAGCTCCAGCCCCAGCTTTACGATCTCAGCCTTGCTCAGGCTGATCAGCGGAGTAACAATCTCAATGTTGCCCTCGCGCGTGCCTGCCTGAATCACTGCATTGAAAGCCCGGTAATATGCAGGCCGGCAATCAGGATAACCCGAGCTGTCCTGCTCCACCGCGCCAATATAAATCTGCGTTGCCCCCAGCACCTCAGCCCAGCTCACTGCTGCCGCCAGAAAGTGCGCATTGCGAAATGGCACATAGGTCACCGGCACTTTGGCCCCGATTGTCCCTTCAGCCTCAGGCACGGCAATGCTTGGGTCCGTGAGTGCTGAACCGCCGATCATACTTAACGCCTCATTCCTGATTACCATCCGCTGGCTGATCCCCAGTCGGTCACAAATGCCCGCAAAGGCTTGCAGTTCACGTTGCTGCGTCCGCTGGCCATAGCTCACATGGAGCGCCGCTGTTTCACTATCGCGGGCCGCCAGCGCAGCACAGACGCAAGAGTCCATCCCACCACTTAACAACACCACCGACCGTAGTTTGTTGCCACTCACAAAGTGCCTCTGATGTCTGGAATGCTATTGTTTTCTGATGGCCGGAAAGCCTGCATAGCTGCCCTGCTTTGCTCATAATTATCGCAGAACTTGCGCCCCGAAGCGGTGTTGCGTCCCTCCGCCATATCACACGCCCTTGGTTGCCGGCTCCCATATGAACTTATGAATCTGCAATCCCAGCCGGACGTTCAGACCGTCTTGTAAAATCCACTCCGCCAGTATGCGCGGATCAAGCAGGCAATTCGAACTGTCACGTTCCCGGCCCGGAGTTTTGCGGAAAGCCGGAGAAAATAAAACCCCCGCAACTTTCTGGTCCAGACTGTGCTCACGCGTGAAGTCTCGCGCAAACTCATAGTCCACACGATCCGCAAGGACAAATTTGATCTCATCGCGCGGGCTCAGCGTATCCAGATTACTCAGCCGGAACGTTCCGCCCTCGCCTGAGCCAGGGCACTTTACATCAACAATCTTGTGTACGGCCGCGGGAACTTTTTCCAGTGCGCGCTCACCGCTGGTCTCCAATAACAACGTATAGCCGAGAGCCAATAGCCGCTCCATCAGCGGCACAAGCTCGCGCTCCTGCAGCATGGGCTCTCCACCGGTGATTTCAACGAGTCCGCCGGGCGCCAACGCCGCTACTTCTTTTTCAATCTCATTGGCGGCCATCTTTCTGCCACCGGCGAACGTATATTCGCTATCACACCATGTGCAGCGCAGGTTGCAGGCGGCCAGGCGCACAAAGATGCAAGGAATGCCGGCAAAGGACGACTCTCCCTGAATCGAACGGTAAATTTCTATGATCTGCATGTTTTCGGAGAAGCCCAACTGATCTCGACCGGGCCACAAATTTCGTTATTCGGTATACCGGGCCGTAGTGGTGTCCGTCTCCCAGATGGTGACATCCTTGACTGAAACGCGTCCATTGGAAACGGCCTTTAATCGTCCATTCGCCTGATCGTAGAAATATTTGGCCAGGTTCTCCGCCGAGGGGTTCAGCTCTGTAAAAGGCGTAATGTCATTGAGCATCTGATGGTCCAGACGGTCAATTACGTTTTTCATGACCTCTTTGAGGTCCTTAAAGTCGAGCAATAACCCTGCTTTGTCCAGCACGGCCCCTTGCAGTGTGACACGCACCTTGTAGTTGTGTCCGTGCGGATTTTCGCATTTTCCTTTGTACTCGCGCAGGTAATGTCCCGCGGCAAATGAGTCTTCGACCGTTACTTCGTACATCCGCTCCCCTTATACAGGCCGGTAATTCCGGTCACCATGGTTG
>DAHUXF010000015.1 GCA_027307295.1 Acidobacteriaceae bacterium | reverse complement strand
AGCTTTCCCGCGCCGTGATTGTCGGCGTAGGCTCTTTGCTTACAGCCTCTGCGGTCTTGCTGGGAGGTATCATTGGTTTTGTAGGCCTTCTGGTGCCCCATGTCGTCCGGTTGATTGAAGGCCCGGAACATGGACGTCTCATGGTTTTGTCAGCCATCTGCGGAGCAAGCTACCTGATTCTGGCTGATACCTTTGCTCGCAGCATAGTTGCCCCCAGTGAATTGCCCGTTGGCGTGGTTACTGCATTTTTAGGAGGGCCGGTACTGATTTATCTGCTGAGACGCTCCAAGCAGGAGTACGTGGTATGACGCCGCTCATGAGCGTTCGCGAAGTCTCGTTTTCTTACGACAACCGAACGGTGCTGGAGCGGCTGACCTTTGATATACACGCGGGAGATTCTGTAGCTATTGTTGGGGCCAATGGAGCGGGCAAGACGACGTTGTTGAAAATTCTGTGCGGCCTGCTAAAACCCGTTGGCGGCAGTGTCGTGTTTCAGAATGTGCCTTTCCAGGACCAGAAGCCGCGTGAATTGGCCAAGCGCATCGCCATGGTTCCCCAGGACATTCACGTGATGTTTGATTTCACCGTGCTGGAGTTCGTGGAACAAGGGCGGACTCCATATGTATCTGGATTTCTGGGTGGCCTTGGGAGCAAAGATCATGAAGCAGTCGAAAAGGCCATGGAAGCTGCGGATGTGCGGCGCATGGCGCATCGAAAATTCAGTGAACTGAGCGGTGGGGAAAGACAACGGGTCAAGATCGCCCTGGCGCTTGCCCAGGAGCCGCAACTCCTGCTGCTGGATGAGCCGGCGCAACATCTGGATATTGGCAGACAGGCTGAAATTTTCTCAGTGCTGCACGACCTGAACCAGTCCGGAATAACAATCGTAGCTGCCATTCATGATCTGCACAGTGTCTATACGCATTTTTCTTCAGGCCTTGTATTACGGCCAGATTTGACCTTTGCTTATGGGCCTCCAGATACGGTCTTGAATTTCCAGGCGGTGCAAGACGTTTTTGGCCCCAACCTTCCGGCGGCCTGGCTGAATAGTGTGCCAGTTCCTGTTCCCTCTATTCGCTCCAGATCGGTTAAAGGCTGAGATTGACTATTTTAAGGATGAAAACAATGAGTAAAAGCATAGCAACCAAGACAGGCGACACGGGAAAAACTGGTTTGGTAGGCGGTACCCGCGTTTCAAAAAGCAGTCTGCGGGTTGAAACTTACGGGACCGTAGATGAGTTGAATTCTTTTCTAGGATTTGCAAGATCAATTTGCAACCATGCAGAAGTGAAAGAATTAACCAAGTCAATTCAGAAAGAACTTTTTGTCCTGGGGGGCGAACTTGCCACACCCGGTGTTCCTGCCAAAGAGCAAGCGCATGTTACCAAGGAAATGGTTGAACGGCTAACGAATGAGGTGCACAGGATTGAAGCTCTGGAAGGCATTCTTTCCGACTGGTCAATCCCCGGAGAACATCCTGCTGCAGCGGCTTACGATGTGGCGCGCTCGGTATGCCGCCGTGCCGAACGCTATGCTGTGAGACTGGCAGAATCCGGTGAGGTGGTAAGCCCGGTTGCGATCATTTACCTGAACCGCCTCTCCGATCTGGTTTGGCTATTGAGCCGGTGGGTGGAACTGGCAGAGGGTGCGGACGCAACGTTACGCGACGACCAACATCGTGGTCCCAGATGGTCCCGGGCATGGTAGCTGAGGAAAAGGTCGCCATGAAAGAACTGTCAGAAATTATTTCCGGAATAAAGCCCGTTGATCCAAAGTGGCTTGAAAGAGCTGCGGAACGGCAGAACTGCCTCACGAAACCGCCGCAGAGCCTGGGTCAATTGGAAGACATTGCCTGCCGGATAGCGGCGATTCAGGAGACTCTCTCGCCGCGAGTGGATCGCAAGCTCATCACTGTATTTGCCGGCGACCACGGTATTACAGAAGAAGCAGTCAGCCCCTACCCGTCAGAGGTTACTGCTCAAATGGTAGCTAATTTCTTGCGCGGTGGAGCAGCCATTAATGCGGTGGCAAAGACGGTTGGCGCAGAGCTGATTATTGTCAACGCCGGCGTGGCGCACCCAATTCCTCCAGTCAGTCCTTTGAACGATCATATTCGCTCTATTCAGAAACCTGTGCGCAGTGGGACACGCAACTTCACCCGGGACCCTGCCCTTACGGCTGAAGAAGCCTTTTCCGCGCTACTGCTCGGATACGATGTGGCGTGCCAGGCAAAACGCGATGGTGTGAATTTAATTGGCATGGGAGAGATGGGAATTGGGAATTCAACTTCCGCCTCCGCTATTGCGGCGGCACTTACCGGGTCCCCTGCTTCAGCGGTTACGGGACGCGGCACGGGCATTGACGACGAAACTCGAGCCAGGAAACTGGCAGTGGTTGATAAAGGCGTGAAGTTACATGCTTTCGGCCCCGACCGCCCTTTTCAGGTGCTGCACGCTTTGGGAGGGTTGGAGCTGGCGGGCCTGACAGGTCTATGCCTGGGAGCTGCAGTCAATCGAATTGCCATTATTTGCGACGGTTTCATCGCTTCAGCCAGCGCTGCTGTTGCTGTTACGATCTCTCCGGCAGTATCTGATTATCTCTTCGCCGGCCATCTTTCCACTGAGCCCGGACACGCCATCGTGCTTGAGTTCCTGGGCAAGAAACCCTTACTTCAACTGAAGATGAGGCTTGGTGAAGGCACCGGGGCCGCACTTGCCATGGCTGTCATTGATGCGGCAGTACGGACCTTTGTTGAAATGGCGACTTTTGAGTCAGCCGGGGTGAGCAATAAACAGGAGTTGTCTCAAAAGGCAAATTCATGAAACGGCTTGTGGCGGCTGTTATGTTCTTGACCCGCCTGCCAGTGCCGGGAAAATGGAACCTTGAAGGGATTGATGTAGGCCGCGCAACTGCTTTTTTTCCTCTGGTTGGCGCGGGCATTGGGGCCATGCAATGTGGAGTATTGGCGGCCGCAGGGCGAGTGCTGCATTGGATGGGACAACGCTCCGGGCATTTTCACGCTTGGCCTGCGCCCATCCTGGCAGTCATTATCGTAGCGCTGGGTGTCTTGATTACGGGCGCTCTGCACCTGGATGGAATTGCCGATATGTCGGATGGATTCGGAGGAGGGCGATCCCGGGAAGATGTCCTTCGCATCATGCGCGATCATGCCATCGGAGCCTACGGAAGCATAGCATTGACGTTAGTGTTAATTATGAAGGTAGCCAGCATCTCTACTTTGATTGAACAAAATGCCGCCTGCCGCTTCCTTGTAATTGCGCCTGCTCTTGGCCGCGCCTCCGCCGCGGTGCTCGGCTTTATGTTGCCTTATGCGCGAAGCGAAGGCGGGTTGGGCAGGGCTGTTCAGAATGTGGGTATCTTCGAGCTTTTCGTGAGTAGTCTAACCGCTGTCGGCCTTGCAGTCTGGCTTATCCGCTGGCAGGCCGTTATACCGTTGCTCCTGTTTGCTGTTGTCACCATCAGCAATATTTGGCTTTGCAAAAGAAAGATCCAGGGGATTACTGGAGATACCATAGGCGCGAACATTGAATTGAGCGAAACGCTGGTGCTGGCTGCGGGCGCAATTCTGGTTTCATAAAAGATGCAATGCTTGATTAGTGAGCTTCCGGCGGGATATTCCTTGCGGCTTATTCTGGTCCGCCATGGCGAGCCAGACCAGTCGGCAAAAGGAAGATGCTATGGCAGTCTCGATGTCGGTTTATCCGAACGGGGACGAGCCCAGATTGAAACCAAACTAAATTTGGTGCGGAGTCTTGGCGCAGAAGCGCTGTATGCAAGCCCTCTCAGACGTGCCTCAGAAAGCGCCGCAATCGCCGGCCCGTGCCTGGGATTAAAGCCTATTTTCAGCCCCGACTTGCAAGAGATCAATTTCGGAAGCTTTGAAGGCCTCAGGTACGAAGAAATCGAGCGGACTTATCCTGAAGAATATAGATCATGGATGGAGCATCCTGCGGAGGTCAGATTTCCCCAGGGCGAAAGCTTTGCCGAAATGAAAACCCGGGTCTTGAAATTCAAGGAGTTTGTGCGCAGTGTCCACAGCCGGCAGACGGTTGTGGCCATCTCTCATGGAGGGACAAACCGAATCATACTTGCGGAAGCAATGAGGATTCCAGATGAGTTTGTCTTCCGCATCGATCAGGCCTATGCGGCGATCAACATTATCGACTACTTCGATAGAGAGCCGGTTGTTCGCCTAATTAATGGATGAGCTTTTCTCCCACCAGAGCCGGGTATGCTCATTAATGTTCTGATCACCGTGCCATCCATCATGCGAATCCCATGTGCTCATGCATTGACCTACTTATGATTCCGCTTTCCTGCAAGGATCCCAAGAGAGGCTCAATGATGACGCATTCGCGTCTCATTTGAGAAGTGCATGCGGTCATTATCCGGTAGATGCTCATTCGCCGGATATAACCAATATAGTGTTTAAGCAAACATGTTCATATAGTTTATTAAGTGCAACCAGGCTAGCTTTCGTTACTAAACCATAGGCAGTGTTTTTGTTTGGAAACCTATAAGTTCCGTTGTGGGAATAAAAAAGTCTTTTCGCCAAAATATCATACTTGTGAACAGACAAATACTATAGTATGAGTAGTGTTAATGTTGTGCACTATTTCAAAATGTGATATTCATATTTTTTTGATCTAGCTCGAATGAATATCTGCTTACTTCCTAGCCCCTGCGCGGCTTAGTCCTAAATATACATATATATGGCTAAGCCAAAGGACGTAGCCCGCATTATTAGAAACTTCTAAAGAGAGGACTGCTATGCCTAGAAAAAACAAATCCTTATTCGTCGCAGAACCAACTGTATGCTATCCATTACGGGCGGCTGCTGTAATTTTGTTGGCCCTGTGCCCACTTGTGCTCTTCGGTCAAAATGCTACTGCTGATCCCGAAGAGAATAGCTCCAGCATAATTCGGAACGCTCCAGCGGCCATTGCCACTCCGGCGACCGCTCTACCTCCAATTCGAATCGGACTTATTGGGGATCAAACGTTTGCCGTTGACATACAGGCTGCCTATGGGGTGTTGCAACAGGGCGTAAATGCGCTTTCCAGCCAGCCGCTCGATGTAGTGCTTCATGTGGGGGACCTGGTGGAAAGTTCCGAGACCCCTGCGCAGGTGACGGCACTCTTTAATCAGGCCACGGGTATTCTTGATCAGCTGCCGGTTCCCTGGTACCTCACTGCCGGAGACCATGATGTTAATCCACCCGTGTTTCAGCAGGATTCACCCGACCATTCCAGAGAGCAGCTTTTCCAGCAGCTTTACGGACAGCGGGTTCCTGCATTCGCAGTGCATCCGTGGTACAGCTTTGACATGCAGGGATTTCACTTCATCTCACTCTATTCGTTTGGGGCCCTTTTCTCTGATTCTCGATTTGGCAATATCTTCTTGTCGCAGGTTTACGATGACCAGTTTGCCTTTTTGCAGGCTGATTTGGCCGCTCATGCCAGCGCTCGAGGCATCATTGTATGGGTGCATCAACCGCTTTGGTATCATGCCAGCGGCTGGCAGAGAGTACATAACCTGCTGAAGAAGTATCCAGTAGCAGCGGTAATCTCGGGACATCTTCATTATAACCAGACAGCAGGAGTATTTGACGGCATCCATTATCTGTCTGTTGGCGCTACAGGCGGTCTCAAGAAAAACGGCAGCAGGAGGGCGGGCGATGTTGATCATGTGTCAGTGCTAACTGTTTCTGACCAGGGAGTGGAGTCCCTGAACCTGATTGCACTGGATGGACAACCGCTCACGCCTACACCGCGAGTGGATATGGATCGTGTACAGGCGCTTGATGTACAGCTTGGCAACTTCTTCGATTTTTCTCAGGTGAATCCCGTCTTCACCAAGAATAATCAGCTTGTAAGCGATTGTACCAGCGGTGCACCAGCTACCATACAGATCGCGGAAATCGGTGATCCAATTGACCGGCCGCTTGACGTGCAAATCAATTTTAGTGGGCAAGGGGCTTCTTTAAGCAATCCGGGTTTCCCGCCAGGACAATGCCAGCAAGTGATTAGCGGAACCGAATGTGTATTGGCGCGTACGGCCCGTACCTTCATCTCCAACTATTCCAGCGTGGATATTGATACTTTCGATGGTCCGTTATGGACATCTGGATTGAGCGGTAATGCTTCCCCCGGAACGCCACTGAATTTCAACATTAAAACCACGTTTAATGGCAAGTCAGGAACACTTTTCCTGCAGACGAACGTGTCAACGACTGTTCAAGCATGTCCAGGGGCAGCAGGTGTTGCGCCGTCGGCGGCACAGGTGGTTTCCGGGGCAAAGCAATCGGTCAAATCTTTATTAATAAAGGGTACGACTACCCGCCATTAGAGAGATCACTCCCTCATAACCAAGGTGCGGATTGAGATTTAAATTTTCAGTTCGCACCTGGGTGGGGAAGTATTGCCGGTTCGCGGTTTTTGAATGAAGCTAACGCCTTTGCAGCAAAACAAGCATGGGGTTTCCGATTTACGAGCTTGATCCAGTACGCGTAACTGAGGCCCGCAGGTAATTAGGCCTTGGCGGTGAGCATATCGATTCAAACCACCGGCTGATGTAAATTTGCGCGTGGGCTTCTCCGCAAAAGTGCCGCGCGCCTGGCGCATTTGCAGCCTCATCATTCCATTTAATGATTGTGAGCTCAAGATTTCCGCATTGAATCACAAACCAGTGCGTAGGATTGCTGGTGACAGTTCCACAAATTTCACAACTGTATTCCCGAATCGATGTCATAAGCTGTTCTCTTATTGTAGGCCAAAGCTCGGCGTTCGCCATCCGTATGCTAAATGCATCCTACCATGAAGATGATTGCCAGTCTGTCCTGTTGGCTGAGTATCTGTTCCATAGTGAGAGAAGCCATCTCATCAGAGCGAACTTGAAAGCCAATGGCAGGAACAGCTCAACGGCCCATCATCACGACTCCTGAGCGCCATTCCTTCGGCATACTGCGTATGGCCAGGGATCGGCTCGATGAGATCTTGAACTTTCTTTACCCTGCGGATGTCACGCCGTTGGCTGATTTCGGTTTACTCGATTACCACCGATTTTGAAAGATGGCGCGGACGATCAATGTTCCGCCCGCACAATACAGCGATGTGATAAGCCAGAAATTGCAGAGGGATTACTTCAACGATCGGTTGCAATAGCGCGGGAGCTTCCGGCACCCGCAGGATACAGGGCGCGATCTTCTGCAACTCGGTGTCCGTCTCGCTGGCGATGGCCAGGACGGGAATTTCGCGCTCAATAAATTCGCGAATGCTGGCCACAGTTTTACCGTAACGCAGTACTGAATCAGGATCATGACGGTCCTGCGTTGCCAGCACCACAATCGGCAGTTGCTCATTCACCAGCGCGGTGGGGCCGTGCTTCAGCTCGCCTGTGGGATAACCCTCTGCATGGATGTAGGAGACCTCTTTCAGTTTCAGCGCGCCCTCCAGTGCGATTGGGTAGTCAATGTCGCGTCCCATATAAATGAAGTCCTTATATTTGTGGAGCTGCCGGGCGAACTCCAGGCAGGGCACATCGGTTTCCAGGGCCTTCTCAATCAGTTCCGGCAGCGTAGGCAGCGCTTGCAATGCCACTTCGGCGGCATGATTCATGGTGGAACGTATCCGGGCAAGATGCGCGGAGAAAAGAAACAGCGCGGTCAGCTGCGTTGTAAAACTCTTGGTAGCTGCAATCGCCACCTCTTCTCCGGCATGCGTCAGCAAAGTCGCGTCGGCAAGTTGCGTGAGCGGCGTTTCCGGGACGTTACAGATAGCCAGTGAACATGCGCCCTTGCGCCGCGCCACCTGCAATGCCGTAATGGTGTCAATGGTAGTGCCCGACTGCGAAGGGAAGATTGTAAGTTCATGGGGCGCAACCACGGGATTGCGATAACAGTATTGGCTGGCAAAGTCCACTTCCACATCGAGACCTACCATGCGCTCCAGCATGAATTCGCCTACCATTCCGGCATGGCGGCTGGAGCCGCTGGCGGCAATGGTGATCTTGCTGAACGAGCGAATCAATTCATCGGAAAGTCCAAGGTGCGGTATTTGTCCATCCCGGCCCAGGTTATCTTCAATGACGGTACGCACGGCCTCCGGCTGATCGTAAATTTCTTTGATCATGTAGTGCGCAAAGCCATCTTTACCTTTGCCTGCTTTCACGCTCCCACTCCCGACTCCATTGCTTCGCGACACTTGTGGCCCCCTCTAACTGTACAGTTCAGTCCCGCACTGGCTGCATCTCTTCAACACTTGCCGTGCTTGCGTCCGGCTGGATGCCGGAAAGTGTCTGCCATCCTCGCCGCGAGAGATGCCAGAAGACCAGATACGCCGCAACGGCGGCAATCAATAACAACGGCACGCCAACCTGTGGCTCGCCAAATATCATCTTGCCGATTCCGAACAACGCTGCGTATACAAATACACAGCCCAGCACCCAATCCAATCCATTGGCGGACAAATCTCTGATGGGTTGGAGTTCCGGCGCTTTCCCGGCAATATTCCGCCAGCCATATACCGTGGGATGTACCCGCCGGTAGAACGCAACCAGAGTTTTTTCCGGCTCAGGCCGCGTCAGAAAGGTGGCCAGGAGCCATGTGGCGGTGGTTCCGGTGGCCGTAATCAAGGCGGTCTTGGCAAACACCACGGCGTCATCGCCGGTGAAGTGCGCACGGCTCAACGCCAAAGTGATGGCGGCTGCCATGCTCATGGCGGTAATTTCGCTCCACGCATTGATGCGCCACCAGTACCAGCGCAGAATGTACACGGCCCCGGTGCCGATCCCCAGATTGAGTACGATCTGCCAGCCCTGCCGTATGGACGTGAGCTGCCCTGCCACATAACCACTGGCCAGCACCAGAACAATGGTGAATATCTTGCCCGCCCTTACGTAGTGCCGCTCAGTCTGCTGGCGCACGATGAAACGCCGGTAGAAATCACTCACCAGATAAGAGACGCCCCAGTTCAGTTGCGTCCCCAGGGTTGACATATAGGCCGCCAGAAAAGCGGCGACCATGAATCCACGCAATGCCGGGGGAAGATAGTCGCGCAGCACCATTACGTAGCCCTGCTGCGGATTAGCGCCAAACTCCGCGCTAGGATGCAACCCTCCATGCGGCGAATAGACAGCCAAAGCAACCAGGCCCGTGATAATCCATGGCCATGGACGCAACGCATAATGCGCGATGTTGAACCACAAGGTCGCGCCCAGCGAATGCTTTTCATTTTTAGCAGAGAACATGCGCTGCGCAACGTAACCACCGCCGCCGGGTTCCGCGCCGGGATACCATGCTGACCACCACTGCACAGCTAGATAAGTAACGAACGTCAGAAGTGGCAGCGTCCAGAGGGAATTGCTGGTCCAGCCGAGATGCATGTTCGGCAGAAATGCCAGTGGATCGGAGACCGGCGTTTCACCGTGCGTAGCGTTGCTCACATTGCTGAGCTGCAACTTCAGCGCCGCCATGCCGCCGATCTTTGACACTGCGGCCCACGCCAGCACTACCACCATCACCATCTTTAATATGAACTGAAATAAGTCTGTAACCAGCACGCCCCACAGTCCACCCAGCGACGTATAGATGCCGGTGAAGGGAATCAAGACAAACACGCATATCAGCAAGGCTGTGTGTTGCGGCGACCCAAAGGTGTAGTGCAACAAATTGTGACCGCCCATCGTGAACTGGAGCACGCGGCCTTCGGCAATCGCCGGTCCCAGCAGCACGGAGATAATGCTCACCATGGCGTTTGTTACCCAGCCAAGAATGAGGCAGTTCATCATCAATCCGAGATAGACAGCTTTAAAGCCCCGCAGAAACGCAGCGGGTTTGCCGCTATAACGGAGTTCCGCCAGCTCCACATCGGTCAGGACCTCAGCCCGCCGCCAGTAGCGAGCAAAGAAAAACACAGTGAGCATGCCGCTCAGGCACATGCTCCACCAGATCCAGTTGCCGGCGATGCCCTGCGTGGCCACCAATCCGCTTACCAGCAGCGGAGTGTCCGCGGCAAACGTGGTTGCCACCATGGAGGTCCCGGCGAGCCACCAGGAAACCTCGCGCCCGGAAAGGAAGAACTCTTCGGTGTTGCCGCTGGCGCGTCTCCGGTAATACATGCCGATCACTAGATTGATCAGCAGATATCCTGCGATTACGAGCCAATCAATCCAGGTCAGCGGCATATTTTCTCCCTGTGCTGAGTTAGCGGTCCGGCCCGCTGCGTTTTGCGCCAGCCAGATTGGCAGCGGCAAGTTGCTGAATCATCCGCCTTGGGGATGGAGGAGCGAAAGATGAATCGAGTTTCGGCCCAATGCGGAGCTCTTACCCCGTGGTGTAACAGCCCCGCATCGCCGCTCTGACGAATTTCGTCGCCAGAAGTTGACATGCCTTTGTGCTCCGGTGCAGCTGGCCTGCATCATCAATGTTGATGCTGCCAGCCGCAAACCGTTGATGCATTGCCGGTCAGAAGAGCAGTTTCAGGCCGAACTGGACCTGCCGGCCTGGATTTGATGAAGTGACCAGGCCAAAAGTATTACCAGCAGTTGTGTTTGGAGCGCCAAAAATCGGCGTGTTGGTCAAGTTAATGAACTGAGTTAGAAATTGAAAGTTGGTTCTCTCAGAAATAGAAAACGCCTTCACAATGCTCAGATCGGAGGTTGCCAGCCCTGGTCCACGGAAGGAGCCTGCCCCGCATGTGCCGAAGGTCCCTGGCGCGGCTGGAGTGACGGCAGCGGGATTCAGAAGCTGGATGCCTATGACCCCACCGGTTGCATTGGGATCCGTGAGGTTGCCGCTCCCGGATTGCGAGACGCCAGCAACGCAGTTGGGCCGAGGCGAAGCGCTATTTGTCCCTGAATTGTCTGGCCCGTGAGGATACAAAGCAAACCCTGTATGAAGGGTAAAGTTTGATGCAATGCTCCAACCTCCGAGGACAGCATTTACAACTGGTGCAACATTGTTGCCAAACATGCGTCCTTTGCCAAAGGGCAGGTCATACAACAAATAGCCATTGAACAGGCTTGCCGCATCAGAGATGCAGCGCCCATAGTCTCCCTTTGCGTTGTAGGCGTTCTGGAAGAAGAAGCCAAAGCCCGTCTGGCTAACGCCTCCAGGAAGCGCTTCCTCATCTCCGAACGGCCCGAAATAGCCAAGGCTGTTGCTCATGCATTTAGACCAGGTGTAATTCGTCTGAAACTGCAATCCTTTCCATGCGCGCTGGGCCACCGAAATTTGCAGCGCGTTGTACCGCTGAATGCCGCTGGAATCGTTAAAGCGGATCGTGGGCGAGTTGCCAGGGCCACAACAGTTAATGAGGGATTGAGCGAACGGGCCGGGCGCCGTGACGCCGGGAGAGACAAGACGCAACTGGTTGAAGATGAAGATATCGGACATGTGGTCAATCTTATTGCCAACATACGCAACCGATATCGATGTGTTTTTTCCCATCTGCCTCTGGATGGTGAGATTCCACTGCTGGTCCACCGCAGGCTGGAGATTGGGATTGGTGAGATGTAACGTGGCTCCCTGAATGCAGGCCGGCGACAGCGACTGTAATGTTGCTACCGTGCAGGCTGAAGCGGGGAAGCCGCTGAATCCCTGGCTCAAAGTGCTATTAGGCAAGGCCTGGCCGAAGAAATTAACCTCATGGGCCTCGATGAATGGAGGATTCTGGTAGGGCAGGTTATTGACGCCATTGGCTTCCATGAAACTGGAGATGCCGTAAGCGGCACGAATGACCGTATTCCTGCCCCAAATGGAGTTCCAATGCGGTTGCCAGGCCAGACCAAGACGCGGTTGGAAATTGTCAATTCCTTTATATGTGTTGTACCCAAATCCGACGCGCGGAGTTCCGGTGACCAGATCGAAGTTGACGTCTTGTCCGTTATTCGTTGCACGGGCCGTCGTCAGTTCGTACCGCAGACCTACATTGAGCGTAAGATTGTTGGTAACACGCCAATTGTCCTGGGCGAAGATCCCGAAAAGACTGTTGCGTAAATATTTGTTGCCGCCGCCACCGTTTCCTTGCTGAACATCCTCGGGAAGGCCGAGGAGAAAATCAGCCGCCGGGCTGCCATTGGGAGTGCCATTCCCTGTGAATTGGCCGTTAAATGTAAACTGGCCGGCAAGGCCCGCATTGCCAGGGTACAAATCATTCATGATGTAGTGATAGCCCTGAAACCCGCTGTGAATTACGTGCTTGCCGTGAGTCCACGTTACGGTGTCTTCAAACTGCCATGTAGTGTCGTGAAAGGACTGGACCAAGTCGTTATTGCCAATCGTGCCCGGTTGATTTCCTGGGCCGTTGAAGGCCATTGCGGGTAGAAAACCCACTGCAACGCCGGCGATGCCAAAGGTCGAGGGCAGGTTCTGTCCGGTCGGGTTAGAGAAGCCTTCCGTCACTGGAAAGTACTGAAAGCCGATGCGTGCATCATTCAATAATGATGCAGAGAAGGTATGCGTTTCATCGACGACGAAGTTCTTCAACGGGAATGTCCGGGCAGAATCGCCGAGGAGAAGGATGCTGTTGCTTCTGGGTGCAGTTACAAACTGTTGTGACCAGCGGCCCATCACATGGTCTTGTTGCGAGGGCACAAAGTCAATCTTGAGATCGCCCTGATAGGTATTGGTCTTAAACTGGCTGGCATTGTTGGCAATGGCGCCGGCAGGGTAGAAGGGAGAATTCACGATCCCACGAGCGGCAGAATTGAATCTGCCGACCGGTATCTGGTTATTCAAGAAGGGAGTGCGCGATGCTGGGCTGGCACTCGATGATGGATCGTAAAGCTGGTTCGTGCGCAGATGCGTCACTGGATCGGTGTCATTGCACAGGCCGCCGGTAAAACCAGTCTGGCACAGCGCGGAGAAGTCTCCGGCCCGCTGCGCGTCAGGAATCAGACTTAGCTGTGTAATAGTTGATGGCTGAGAAAAAAGAGATTCTGCGTAGTCGGAAAAGAAGAACAGCTTATTGCTGATGATGGGCCCGCCAAATGTGAACCCGAAATTGTCGTAGTGTACTGACGGCCTCGGCGCGATCTGTCTGCCGGCTGCATCCCTGCCGCAGATAAAGCTGCCCCCATTGGGCAGACACGCTGTATTATTTTGCCAGCTGTTGGCATTCAACCCACCGCGCCGGAGATATTCGTAGAGTGCACCGTGAAAGTCGTTGGTGCCGGATTTAATTGTTACGTTGACGACTCCGCCCAGATAGTTTCCAAAGTCGGCAGGGGCGCTTCCGGTGATCAAATTGAATTCTTCCACTGCTTCTGGCGCAGGTACAAAGCCCACGTCATTGTTATCTGGCTGGTTATTGTCCATCCCATCCAGAATGAAGTTGTTCTCCTGCTCGCGCGCGCCGTTCACATACGGCCGGCCTGTGCCGAACGTATTCTGGGCTGCTTGAAAACCAAAAAGATTAGGAGTGATAACACCCGCGCTCGCCACAAGGGTCAACTGGTTGGTATTGTGTGTGGAAAGTGGAAGCGCATGAATCGTCGGCGCATCGACAACACTGCCCACAAAACTTGTGTCAGTCTGCAGGATAGGCGTATCGGCCGCCACTTCAACCGTTTCAGTGACGCCACCAATCTTCAACTGAAAATTGAGACGTGCCGTCTGGTTCAGCACCAGGGTAAATGCTTTTTGCATCGCTGGCCGAAACCCCTTGGCCTCAGCTCTCACTTCATAGGTACCAACTGGAACTCCGGCAAAGTTGAATGCTCCGGCATCATTCGATTCTGTCTTGAGCGTCGTACCACGCTCAACATCCTTTGCGACCACTATGGCGCCTTGCACAGAACTTCCATTAGGATCGACTACAGTGCCTGTGATTGCGCCAGTAGCATCCTGCGCATAAGCAACTGGGAGAACTGCCAGGAGGGTCCAAATGCAAAATGAAAGGGCACCCGCTAAGAGTACCCTGTGAAGGTTATTTCGCCCGTCATCTGCTGTATTGCGGCAGCAGGAGGAGTAGAGACTTCTTTGCAGAACCTGAGAACGCAGCATTCGACCTCCAGGAAGTGGGTCGTCCCGTCCCACACGTTCCAGGCATTTGCCTAAAATCGACCGTGCGGGGTTTTTACTAAAATGTTCTTAATGTTTATTGAAACGTTTTCATAAACGTTGCTGCAAATTCTCCCAGAGAGCGCCTCAACTGTCAATAGATTGTTAAATTAAAGATTTTTTTGCCTGGCGATTGGCTGTTCCCAATATGAAACTCTGCCGTAACGACCGATGCGCATTATATTCTGTAACGCGGCTAACCCGCCAGCGAATGCTGGCATTTCGTCCCACAAACAATCATAGGCAGGCGAGCGGCTCCCAGTAACCCGGCACGGTCCTGCAACAAAGCAGGCCGTACTTCCGTGGCGCGATGGCTGCGCTTTTCCTGCTCGCCGGCGCGAAATACGATGGACCGTTCATGCAATTCGCGGAACATGGCTGGGGAGAACTGGTCCCATGCCTTGGCCACGCCGCCGCCGATAATATACATAGGAAGGTTGAAAGCATTGATGAGATTGGCCAGGGCGATCCCCAGGGCTGCTCCGGCGACATTGAAAATCTCAATGGCGGCTGCATCTCCTGTCAGCGCGCAGACATGAACGGACTGGGCGCTTAATCCGGGGTCCTGGGCCCTTGCCTTTGCCAGGCAGACCGAGCGGCCTTCGTCCGCGGCGGCTTTTGCCATGCGATTGATGGCTGTAGCGGAAGCATATTGCTCCAGGCACCCATGGTTGCCGCATCCGCAGGCCGTGCCCTCCGAGACAACAGTCATGTGTCCAAGCTCACCTGCCATGCCCATCACCCCATGCCAGGGTTTTCCATGCACCACAAATCCGCCGCCCACGCCTGTGCCCAGCGTAATCATGCAGAGATCGTCAGTGCTCCGGCCCGCGCCCAGCCATTTTTCACCCAGGGCAGCGCAGTTGGCATCATTCTCCAGGACCACTGTGGCGCCCAGTTTATTTTCCAGGTCTTCACGGGCGGCATAGCCGCTCCATCCCGGCAGATTTGCCGCCGAATGGAGCGTGCCCGCTTCCAGGTCGATGATCCCCGGCAGGCCTACTCCCACGCCCATGAGATTGTGACTGTGTGAATATTTGCGGGAAAGAAATCTCACCGCATCCGTAAGGCGCGCCACCACAGCTTCCCGTCCATGCCCGATCTCGCTGAGTTCGTCCACAGACTCCAGGGTTTTGCCCTGGTCATCCACGGCAGCGATGCGCAGGTTGGTGCCTCCCAGATCCACTCCAATGGCGAATGCACCCACGGTCTACCTCCAGCGCACCAGGCAGCAAAACCCGGCTTCGTGGCCGGTGCAGCATATTATAGCGAATCGTTTCAATAAAACAACTATCATGGCGCAGCTTGTATAGTCTGGACAATTATTAAACGAATTTATGCAAAAAAGATGCGAGAATGGCTGAGAGATCAGACTCAAGTTCCCCCGAGTTCCTTTTATAAACGCCAGGTGGCCCTTGAGACAGCGTGATCCCAACAAAACCACGGTGACGATCCGGGATGTCGCAAAGACGAGCGGCTTTTCGGCCAGCACGGTTTCCATTGTGCTGAATAACGCGCCTTTAGCGCGTTACATTCCACCGCAGACCAAGGCGCGCATTCAGAAAGCGGCAAAAACGCTGGGCTACCATCCCAATGTCTTTGCCAAGTCCCTGCGCAGTAAGCGCAATCACACCGTCGGCGTCATGGTGTTTGATATTACCGATCCTTATTGCACGCCTATTCTGCGTGGAATTGAGAACGCGTTATATCAGGCGTCTTATCTGCCGATTCTTGCCGATGCTCACAATGAGCGCGGACGCTTTGAGCGTTATCTTGAGATGCTGCTGGAGCGCCGGATCGAAGGCCTGATTGTACTGGCCAACTGGCTTTACCTCGACATCAACCTTCTCGCTGACATTGAGCGCGGCAAGATTCCCACCGTCATTATCGGACGCGAACTTGAATCGGACGCAATCAGCTCCGTCATCGTGGACGATGAAGCTGGGGCATATTCCGGACTTTCGCATTTATACGGGTTGGGGCATCGCAAGATTGCCTTTGTGCGCGGTCCCAAAGCTCTCGCCAGCAGCAAGGCGCGCTGGCGCGGCATACAGCGCTTTGCCAAAGATACGGGACTGGAGCTTGATCCGCGCCGGATCGTAGACCTGCCGGACCAGCGTAATCCCAACGTAGGCGTTGACGACGGCTTCCGCATGACCGAAGAGCTATTGAAGCGTAAGCGTCCGTTTACGGCGCTTATGGCTTATGACGATATGACTGCGTTTGGCACGTTGCGCGCACTGGCTAAAGCCGGCATCAAAGTGCCGGACCACTGCTCGGTGGTTGGGTTTGATGACATTAACCCTTCGCAGCTTTTTGTTCCGGCCCTGACTACGGTGCGCCAGCCCATGGAAGCCATGGGTGCAGCCGCTGTTGTTATTGCGAATGACGCAATCACGGCCACTGCGGAAAACCGTACAGTGGGGGCGATCCATCGCAAGCTTGCGGCGGAACTGGTGATCCGCGAATCAACCCGCGCAGTCCCTTAACGCTCCACAAATATTACTGTGCGCCGGTTGAGGCCGGCGCTCCCGGCAATCCGAAACCGCGCTTGGCAATGCCCGGCAGCGTTACCGGCATATGACCGGAAGGTGTTATTTCTCCAAAGAGCACTTTCACTGCGCCAATTTCAGAGCTGGTGGCGTTGGAGAATGTGCATATGTAGTTTTCAACATTAGGGAAATTCTGCGCGACATAGGGATTTCCCATGGCCACAAGTGCGGTCTTGTGCCGCGCGATGTCCAGGATATTCCGCAGCAGCACACCCGATGATTCTTCCAGGCCAACGCTGTTGACCAGCTGTCCATTGACCGTTACCTGCTTTGCGGGCGTGGGCACAATATAAGCTGCTACTACTACCTTGCCTGCATCTTTTACCGCTTGTAATATCTGTCCGCTCATTGCGGTGGCAACTGTCTTATCGACATAGAAAACCGTTGCGTCTGCGCGGCGGGCTTTCAGCGCCTTCTCAAAAGGCCGTCCCCAGCTACCATGAATCGTATCGACAATTATTACCGTTACCACCTGAACACTGGGCTGCATTTCGGCCTGAAATGTTTCACTCTCCGTGGGCGAGGGCGCCAGTTTGGGCAGGGGGAAAACATTTCCATTGTCGCGGACCAGGGTAATGGCTTGTTCCGCCGATTGCTGGGCAAAGTCCATGTCCTGCTGTTTGTTGAGAAGATGTGAAACCTGGTCGAGGTCCACCAGCCGCGCCCGATGCAATCCCACGGATGCTTTCATGGCCAGAATCTTGCGCACGGAGCTGTCAATGCGGGCTTCTGGTATATCACCTTTTTTCACGGCGGCCAGCAGGCCCTGGAAAGCGCCGTCAAGATCGGTGGGCCATAAGATCACATCATTCCCAGCTTTCACCGCATCCACCGCTGCGCGCGCCGTTGGACTGACCGGGCCGGGTGGATAAACACTGGTTAATCCGCGCATCTCCAGCGCATCGGTAACCACCACGCCGTGAAAGCCAAGCTGGTCCTTGAGTACATCCGTGACCACGCGCGGCGATATTGTTGCCACATGGTTTGCATCGGTATCCAATGCAGGCACAGCCAGGTGCGCCACCATGACCGAGGCTACGCCCGCCGATATCGCCTGCTGAAACGGCGGCAACTCAACCGATTTTAAGTGCTCCAGATTTCCTTCCACTCTGGCCACACCCAGGTGAGAGTCCGTACCCGTGTCGCCGTGGCCGGGAAAGTGTTTTACTGTGGTGAGCATCCCGTGCGCTGTGGCTCCTTTGATGTAAGCCGATACCATTTTGCCCACCATATCGGGATCTTCTCCAAATGAGCGCGTATTAATGATGGGGTTATCGG
>DAHUXF010000159.1 GCA_027307295.1 Acidobacteriaceae bacterium | reverse complement strand
GTGGTTTTTGCCATGCTTGCTTCTTATCTGCTTTCACGAACGCTGGTTCCCACGCTGGTGATGTATCTGCTGCGCGGTCATGAACATGAAAATAAGTTCAAGGTCGGCACTGGTTTCTCGGCCCCGTTCAAGCGCTTTCAGATCGGCTTTGAACGGAGGTTCGAACAACTGCGCGATGCCTACCACGGAACTTTGCAATCAGCCATGGAACATCGCCGTATTTTTGTAGCGTCATTCCTCGGCTTCTGCATCCTTTCCATGGGACTGGTGTTCTTCCTGGGCCAGGACTTCTTCCCCGAAGTTGATGCCGGCATCTTCCGCATGCATCTGCGCGGACGCGCCGGCCTAAGAATTGAAGAAACCGCCCGCTTGTGCGACGAAGTTGAAAATTATGTGCGCTCCAGGATCCCCAAAGAAGAGCTGGTAACCGTACTGGATAACATTGGACTGGCGTACAGCTCCATCAACAACTCCTACAGCACAGCAGGAAGCATTGGCACATCCGACGCAGAAATTCTTTTCTCGTTGAACCAGGAAAAGCACCGTCCTACGGCGGAGTACGTCAGGCAGCTGCGGGAAGAGCTGCCCCGGCAATTTCCCGGCGTAGAGTTCTTCTTCCAGCCGGCGGACATTGTCAGCCAAATCCTCAATTTTGGCCTTCCCTCTCCTATTGATATTCAGGTAGTGGGCAAGAACCAGGCGGAAAACTACCAACTGGCGCAACAATTGACCAACCAGTTGCGGCACGTTCCAGGGGCCGCCGATGTCCATGTGCAGCAGCTGATGAATTCTCCAGCACTGCAGCTGAACGTGGACCGCAGTCGCGCCCAGCAGGTGGGGCTGCAACAGCGCGACGTAGCGCAAAACCTGCTTGTCTCCCTGAGCGGCAGCTTCCAGACCGCTCCCACATTCTGGTTGAACCGCGAAAACGGCGTTACCTACAACGTGGCAGTGCAGACGCCGGAATACCGTGTGGACTCTCTGCAGGCCCTGATGAATACTCCCATCACCGCGCCGGGAGCGCCGGCGCCGCAGGTGCTGGGAAACCTGGCCACGGTTTCCCCCACGGTGACTCCGGCGGTAATTTCGCACTACAACATCCAGCCCGTCATAGATGTATATGCCAGCGTGCAGGGGCGCGATCTGGGTGGCGTAGCGCGTGACACGCGAAGGATCGTCGCCAGCTATGAAAAAAAACTGCCTAAGGGATCCCGCATTGAAATCCGGGGACAGGTTGAAACCATGACCAGCTCGTTTGTTGGCCTTGGCATTGGCCTAATCATGTCGATCGTCCTGGTGTACCTGTTGATTGTCGTCAATTTCCAGTCCTGGATCGATCCCTTCATCATCATCACTGCGCTTCCGGGCGCTTTGGCGGGCATCGTCTGGATGCTGCTGCTCACGCACACTACGCTTAACGTGCCTTCCCTGACGGGCGCTGTGATGTGCATGGGCGTTGCTACCGCCAACAGCATCCTTGTAATCTCCTTCGCCCGCGAACGCATGCAGGAAGGGTTTACGGCGCTGGATGCGGCGCTGGACGCCGGTTATACCAGAATGCGTCCGGTGGTGATGACCGCGTTAGCTATGATTATTGGCATGGTGCCGATGGCCCTGGGCCTGGGTGAAGGCGGAGAGCAAAATGCTCCCCTGGGACGGGCGGTGATTGGCGGGCTGATTTTTGCTACCGTCGCGACTTTGCTCTTTGTTCCTGTAATCTTCACCATGATCCATGGACACAGAGCTGCCAGGGCGGCCTTGAAGGCTGGAACCAGACAGGAAGTTTATTCCGGGACCTGAAAAACAATTTATGACACAGTTTACGGAACAACATAATCCAGAATCGGCGGCCCATGCGGACCCTGTCGCGCCGGGTGCGCCTCCGCAGAAGCAGCCGGCGCCCAGAAGCGGACGGCTGGCATTTGTTGTGCTGGCGGTATTGCTGATAGCAGGGACCTTTACGATTGCGCGGCGTCTCACGGAAAAAGGCGCTCTGGCCAAAGAAACGGAAAGATTGGCCGTCCCCACCGTTGGAGTAACAAAGCCCAGTGCTGAGCCTGCCTCTGACCAACTGGTGCTGCCGGCGCAGCTCCAGGCCTATGTTGAATCTGCGATTTATGCGCGCACCAATGGCTACCTGCTGCGCTGGACCCGTGATATTGGCAGCCACGTAAAAAAGGGCGAACTGCTGGCGGAAATCGACACGCCGGAAATCGATCAGGAACTCTCCCAGGCCCAGGCCGCGCGCCAACAGACAGAAGCGCAGATGCAGCTCGCTCAGTCCACCGCTGACCGCTGGACCAACCTGCGCAAAACAGACTCAGTCTCCCAGCAGGAAGCCGACCAGCAGGTGAGCGCATATACGCAGGCCCGGGCCAACATGGCCGCCGCAGATGCCAACGTCCGCCGTTTGCAGCAGCTTGAATCCTTTAAGCACGTTTACGCGCCGATCACGGGCGTGGTCACCCGCCGCAACACTGACGTAGGGGCATTGATTACTGCCGGCAGCGCAGGCCAGGGCCGCGAACTTTTCGACGTTGCCCAGGTTGATCCCCTGCGTGTGTTTGTCAGCGTACCGCAAACCAATGCTCCGTCCATCCGGGCAGGCTTGCCAGCCTATATAGCATTGCAGGAGTATCCCGGCCAGAAGTTCACCGGGAAGGTAGTACGCACCGCAGACTCCATTGATCCGGCAACGCGCACGCTGCTCACGGAAATTGATGTGCCCAACCCCGATGGACGCCTATTGCCGGGCTCTTACGCTGAAGTCCATTTCTCTGTTCCCATCCAGATCACCCGCATTTCCATTCCTGTAAATACGCTGCTTTTCCGGCCTGAGGGCCCGCGCGTGGCCGTGGTGGGCGCCGATCATAAAGTCCACATGAAGGCCATCAGCATTGGACGCGACTTCGGCACCAAGGTGGAGATTCTTGGCGGCTTGACGCCGGACGACCAGATTGTGGTCAATCCCGCCGACTCGCTGGAAGACGGCCAGGAAGTAAACATCAAGACCGGCGGCGGAGCACAATCTTGACGAGGAATTTTTTCCGGTTTGCTTGTGCCGCCATTTTGCTTCTTTCACTGGCTGGATGCGCTGTCGGGCCCAATTATCACCGCCCTGACGTGGCCGTGGCTCCCGCCTGGAAAGAGCAGCCGCCCTGGCGCGCCGCCGATCCCAGAGATTCCATCCCCAAGGGCGATTGGTGGACGACTTTTTCTGACGCTGAACTGAACCAGTATGAGAGTCAGGCGCTTAAAGCCAATCAGACAATTGAAATTTCGCGCAACCAGTTAGAGCAGGCCCGCGCATCGGCCCGCATTACGCAGTCCGGGCTGTTCCCACAGATAGGCGGCGGGGTATCTGCGCAGCGCTCCCGTATCTCCGCCGGCAAGCCGACCGTAAGCGGGATACCGCTGGCATCACCATCAACACAAAGCGATTTCCAGATTCCGTTCAACCTGAGCTGGGAAGCTGATGTCTTTGGCGGTGTCCGCCGCAGCGTGGAGTCTGCCAATGCCTCTTACCAATCGTCTGCGGCAAGCCTGGAAAATGTCCGGCTGGTCATCACGTCTGAACTTGCTGTGGACTACTTCACCTTGCGCGAGCTTGACGCCGAGATCGCCGTGGTTGATTCCTCCGTGGAGTACCAGGACAAGTCGCTTCATCTGGTCCAGAACCGCCATGCCGGGGGCATCGCGTCCGGCCTGGATGTTGCTCAACAGGAAACACTGCTCAATTCCACCAGGACGCAAGCCACTCTGCTGCGTCTGCAGCGCGCTCAGTTTGAGCATGCCATTGCCGCTTTGATCGGGGTACCCGCCTCCAGATTCTCTGTTCCCGTAAGACCCCTGGCGCTTGCGCCTCCGGCTGTCCCTATAGGCGTTCCGTCGGACGTGCTGGAGCGCCGTCCGGATGTGGCGCAGGCCGAACGCCTGATGGCAGCTGAGAACGCACAGATCGGCGTGGCTAAAAGCGCCTTTTATCCAGGCATCAGCATCTCTGGCAGTGGCGGTTTTGAAGCCAGTGATGTTGGCAAGATCATCAGCGCATCTACGGGATTCTGGGCCCTTGGCGCAAACGTTGCAGAGACCGTACTTTCCGGCGGCAGACGCCGTGCACAGGTTGACTTTGCCCGGTCGGCCTATGGCGCTTCGGTCGCCAGCTATCGCCAGACCGTGCTCACGGCGTTTCAGCAGGTGGAAGATTCTCTTTCCGGACTTAACGTGCTGGCCCAGGCGGCACAAACACAACAGCTATCCGTGGAAGCAGCCCAACGGGCGTTGCAGATCGCCAATGACCGTTATACCGGCGGCCTGGTAACATATCTCGATGTCATCAACGCCGAACAAACTTTGCTCGACAGCCAGCGCCTGGCGACGCAGATTCTTGGCCAGCGTCTGGTGACCTCGGTTGGGCTAGTCAAGGCCCTGGGAGGCGGATGGGACGCCTCCAGTCTCCAGGCTTTTCAGATAAAAGCCACGGTAAAGCAAGCGCTGCAACCATAATTTATTTCGTGTTGTTGCTTCACGAATCCTGCGTCCACCAATCCTGTCCTGCAAAAAAAATCGAGCGTTCAAACGCAAGCTCACGCCATACAATGTGATGGCGATGATCTCAGCACGTTCCGTAAGCACCCGGCGGCTTTTTGCGCGCCGATGGAAGGGCCTTGCATGGCAGTTGCTTTGGGCCATTATTTTTTTTGCCTCTTCTTTATCACATTCTTTATCGCAGCCAGCCGGTAAACTGCCCAATCCGGATCCCGTGGTCCTGATCCAGCGCGCCACGGAGAATGAAGCCCGTGCGCTGAGCTCGCCCCCAGCCTTTCAATATCAGGAACGGCTGGCATGGAATTGGGGCACTGAGACGCGCGCTGTGATTGAAACCCCAGAAGGCCGGGCCGACCGTATCATCCTGTTCGATGATGAGCCGCTGGCCGCTGATCAGCAGGCCAAACAACAACGCAGGCTGCAAAAACTTCTGGTTGACCAGGACGCATTGAAAGGCGAGCTGCAGGACCAAAAAGCGGAAACGCAGCGTCGCATCAGGACCCTGAAGGCTTTTGCCAATGCCTTTCTCTTTACCTTCAGCCAACGCGAAAATGGCCTGCTGAAGTTTAACTTTCAGCCCAACCCGGAGTTTTCTCCCAAAGACCGTGAGACACAGATGTTTCGCGGCATGGAAGGCTGCGTATGGCTGGAACCGGCGCAGGAGCGTATTGTGCGCATTGAGGGGAAGCTGGTGAAGGACGTTGCCTTTGGCTGGGGAATCTTTGGCCGGCTCTATAAAGGTGGAATTTATGAAATTGCCCAGACCCAGGTCAAACCGGGCATCTGGAGGATCACCACGCTGAATGTGCACGTAAAAGGCAGAGTTTTTCTGGACTATTTTCGCTTCTTCCGCGATGAAAGCAACACTCATTTCCGGCCCACGCCTGCCGCAATGACCTATCGTCAGGCTGTGGGAAACCTGCTCAAATCCGCGCCATTGGCGGAAAACCAGGGACACTCGAATCCATTCTCGCCTTTGCCGTCGCCCGGAAAGCAAGAACTGTAACAATCGGGCGTCCGCCACAGCCAGCGCTAACATGGACAGAATTAACTTTCACTACCAATGTGTCGATAACTTTATTTAACGGCGCAGTGGATCAAAGCAGAGTGACTTTGCATCAAAAGAAAACGCATGATAAAGCGTCTTATACTGATGGTTGCGGGATGGATGCTGCTGGTGGTAGGAGCGGCTGGCCTGTTTCTGCCCATTCTGCCGGGTGTATTGCTGGTGCTGGTTGCGTTGTCAATTCTTTCCGTGGAATATGAATGGGCGCGGCGGTGGGTTTCAGCTGTAAAACGGCGGTTCCCATTGGTAGACCGTAAACTGCAAGAGCTGTGGGCCCGGCGATGACCCGTTTCTTTTTTCTATCCCTCTGAATTAAATTCCGGCCTGTGTTCCGCCAGCCCATCCAGAATCTGGCACACCTCCCAATCAGAGACCGGCTCAAAGTTCTCATACCAGTGTCCCACGGAAAAAAAGATCTTGGGTTCAGTCAGGCAGATGGTCTGGTCGGCAACATCGCGCAATCTGCCAACCCCTTGCCGTGCCCCAACGGGCGCCGCCACTATAATTTGCCTGGCTCCCTGCTTCCGCATCGCCTGGATCGCCACTTGCAGGCAGGAAGGACATTCAATCCCTTCATCCACCAGCAACACGACCTTATCTTTAAAATCGTAATGTTGGGGACCATGCATAAACAGACGCTCGCGCTGTAGCAGTTCCTGATTCTCATGGACCATGGCCGACTGTATCGCTTCTTCCGGAACGTGAAGCGCCCTGGCAACTCTTCCATCAACCTGGCTTGTTCCGTCAGCCGCAACCGCTCCCAGGACGATGCCCACGTGTCCCGGAATCTGGAGCTCGCCTGTAACCTCTATGGTGAGTGGCAGGTCCAGCTCCGCTGCTACCTGGGCGGCCACCGGTACACCGCCATTGGAAATGGCTACCACAACAGCATCTTCCTGTGCGGCAAAAGCTTTTAAGCGTTCCGCCAGAGTTTTTCCCGCTTCAGCGCGCCCGCGAAAAGGCAGGAACAAGGTATCTGCCAGAAAAGTCGTCTCGGCATGTCTCATGCCACTAGTGTCATGCCGCCCGGCGAATGCTTCTGTGATTCTCGTCACATGGCCGCCAGGGGAAGGCCTTCCGGAAAGGGCTGTGCCTGCGTGAACCATGCTCCTTAGAACAAATCCAGTAGGTACATCGCATGATTGACAGTTCCAGCCGTCACCACATACGCTTTC
>DAHUXF010000158.1 GCA_027307295.1 Acidobacteriaceae bacterium | reverse complement strand
GCCATGGACGATCACCTGGTGGCCACGGACCTGGTAAGCGGCGCTTCGATTCTGGGTGATGGTACGGTAGTGCTGATTTTGAATCTCTCCAGTGTGGTTGCCAAGCTGGGACGGTTGGAGATGGTGGGGGCCACTGCATGAGCAAGAACTTGCGAGTCCTGGTGGTGGATGACTCTGCGCTCATGCGCAAGTTGATTCCACAGATCCTTGCCCGGGACAGTGAAATTGAGGTTGTAGGCACAGCCATGGACGGCGCTTTTGGGCTCAAGAAAATTGAAGACCTGCGGCCCGATGTGGTAACGCTGGACCTGGAAATGCCCCGCATGGACGGGCTGGAAACTCTGCGCCAGATTACGCGCCGTTTTCGCGTGCCGGTGATTGTGGTTAGCGCTTTGACCACGGAAGGCGCATCTTCCACGTTCAAGGCGCTGGCGCTGGGGGCCTTTGATTTTGTGGCCAAGCCGCGCGATGCTGCGTCCGCGCATATGGACGAAATCGCCGAGGACCTGATCAACAAAATTAAAGTCGCAGCCAAAAGCCGCATCCGCAATGCTCCGGTCCTGCCGGTGCTGCTGGACCGGCCCAAGCCCAGTAAACTGCCCTTGCGTCCCCGCCGCGAACCTACCAAGGTAGTGGCCATAGGGATTTCTACCGGCGGTCCCAACGCGCTCCAGTATCTGCTGGCGCAACTGCCTGGGGACTTCCCCGGCAGCATCGTTGTGGTGCAGCATATGCCTGCGGGCTTTACGGAAATGTTTTCCCGGCGGCTGGATGAGTCATGCGCCATTGACGTGAAAGAGGCGCAGTCAGGCGACCTGCTGATTGCCGGACGGGCGCTCATCTGCCCCGGCGACCGGCACATCAAGGTGCGCCGCATGCCGCTGGGCAACACGGTTGTGCTATCCGATGAGGCGCGCGTCAACGGGCACCGGCCTTCCGTGGACATTCTTTTCCGGTCTGTGGCCGCCGAGTTTGGCAGCCGGGCCATTGGGGCCCTGATGACCGGCATGGGAGACGATGGCGCCACCGGCCTGGGAATGATGAAAGACGCCGGCGCGCTGACCATCGCGCAGAGTGAAGAATCATGCACGGTGTTCGGCATGCCCAAGGCAGCAATCGAACGCGGCTACGCCATGCGCGTGGTGCCGCTGGACATGATGGCCAACACATTGCTCATGCAATGTAATCCGGAAAAAATTGCCCGCACGGCAAAAGTCTCGATGGAGATGTAAGGAGAAACGTATGGAAGCATTTCCCGTATTAATACGCAAGGACCGCAAAGCCATCCGTTACCTGGTGGTGGATGATTCGGTGTTTGCCCGCAAGAACGTGGCCAAGATGGTGGAGTCCTTCGGAGGCGAGATCGTGGGTGAAGCCGGCGATGGCTGCACTGCGATCACGGAATACGATCGTACTTTGCCGGACATGGTGCTCATGGACATCACCATGCCGCAGATGGAAGGAATTGAGGCCGCCGAGCGCATTGTCCGCGCGCACCCTGAGGCCCGTATTGTCATGGTCTCTTCCGTGGGCTACCAGGAAAACATTGTGGCTGCCCTGCAAAAGGGCGCGCGCCATTTCGTGCAGAAACCGGTGAAATCGGAAATTCTGTACGAGGTGATTAAATACGTGATGGGTGACGACGCGGCCGTGGCCACGCCGACGCTCCAGGGGAACTGAACATGAGAATCGAACTGATACAGCCGTTCATCAATGCGGCGGATGCCGTGCTGGCCGAAACGCTGCAGTGCTCCACGCGCATTGGCGATGTTTCCATGGAAGAGGAAGCCTATCGCCGCAAAGGCGTGGCCTCCATGGTCACGATCAAGGGGGACATCGAAGGCCGTATCATCTTCGATATTGACACGCCGACGGCGGCAAAAGTGGCGAGCTATCTTGCCGGGTCGCCTATGCCTGAAAGCGTTGAAATCGCGCGCGAAACCGTTTGCGAGCTTGCCAACATGGTCATTGGCAGCGCCGTAACCACGCTCAATGACCAGGGGTTCCGCTTCAAAATTAATCCGCCCGTGGTCCATGTGGCAGAGCTGGGCGAAAAAAGCAGCGAAGACCAGGAAGCCCTGGTGATGTGCTTCGATACAGACAGCGGAAACATCTTCATGAACATTGCCATGCGCTACACGGGCAGGCGTCGCGCTGACAACCGGCCAGTCTAACCTTTCTCCTGAGCAGCCAATCAACAAAAACAGGGCGGTTGCAGACCACCCTGTTTTATTTCTGGAGAGGTATGAGGCCTGCCTGCATGAAACAGCGCCTTATGGGAACGTGCGCACCATAAATGGCGTCTGCGACGGGCAGGAAACGGTAGAGCTTATCTTGCAGTTAGGGTCCTGCTGCGGCACGGTTTTTCGAACAATCTCAAGTCCGGTGCTGGTCCGGATGTCAGAAATTGTGCCGGCTGTATGCGTACCGGAGGCGTCCGTCACGCTGTCATGCGCGTTCACCACAAAAACCTTGGAAGCATCGCTTGCAGCGTCAATGGAAATAGCGCCGGAGCCTACTGTAATCGTTTTGGCCTCACGCAGCGCTACCGCATCAATCACGCTGACCAGGTTGCCGGTACAGCCGGCCAGGTTCGTAATAATGTTCAGGTGGTTGGTGCCAGAGGCGCAATTGCCCAGGGCTGCGTAAGCCTTGGTTCCATCGGAGAGCGCAGTGACTGAAGTGGGCGCGCCTGAAACCACAATGTCTGCCAGCTTGGCCGGAGGCGTAGTGGTGGTGATGTTTGCCTGGATCACGCTGACTGTGTTCGCCCCGGTGTTGCTCACATAAACGCGCTTCAGCTTGGGCTCATAAAAGGCAAAGTTGGGCGAAGCGCCTACGGCGATTGTAGCGATCACGCTTTCCAATGACGTATCTATCACGCTGACGGTGCCATCACCCTGATTCACAACGAAGACAAACAGCCCATCCGTGCTCATGACGCCCCATATCGGCGAAACGCCCACTGTGATGTCCTTGATGAATGTATCGTCGATGGTGGAAATTTCTGAAACGCTGCCCGCTCCGTTGTTCACCACAAAAATCTTGTTGTTCGCCGCATTCCCGGCAATGGATACGGGTTTGGCTCCTGATACCAGATGAATTGTTTTGGTCACAGCCAGCACGGTCCCGGAAATCACGCTTACACTGTCACTGCCCTGGTTAGCGATAAAGATATCGTTGGAACTGCTGGTAGCGCCGGCAACGGGCGTAACCACAGCGTCCGGACCGGTGGTGGGCAGAGTCACGGTGCTGACGGTCGCATTAAAACCCAGCAGAGCTGTGTACACTGAAACCGTTGGCGGGACCACCGTAGGCGTTGTACTACCTGAATTGATAATGAACACGCGGCTTGAGTTCTTTCCCAGGAAAACAGGGTTCGGCCCAACCGGCACAATGCCGGCGCTGGTGTCTCCGGAAATATCAATATGCATGTCACTGCCAACAGAAGATGGCGCTGGATTTGTAGATAAGGCAATGGCATGCGACAAGGTCCCCGGATCACCCGTAGGCGAAGGCACTGGAGTAATAAACTGCCGCAACGTGTCATTGCAGCCTGCCGCCAGCAATATGAGGGCACATGCGGCAAGTACAAGCCACAACGTCTTGAAACGTAACTTCATCAAAGCTCCGCCTGTTCTTACAGGTATGAACGCAGCGATCTAGCCACTTTTGCGAGGTTTAATTGTAAATCATTGTGCCTGCCGGTTTTGCCCTTAGCGGTTTCAAAAGTACTGCATATGGATAGTACAATGCCGGCCCCGAGGCCCTGCAGAGCTAACGGTTAACCGGGGGCATTCCAGATGTTCTCAGGCTGCCCGCCGGGGCGGTTTTTTTCGTCCTGAAGCGGATTTTTGTCCGCTTCTGATCTGCACTTCCGCCGCCTGCTGTGCCGCTTCAACCCGTTGCGGGCCCTTTTTCTTCCCTTCCATCTGGGCCAAGCTCTGTTTCAGCGCTTCCATCAGATCGGTAGGCGCAGCATGAGGCTTGGGCTTATCGATCGACACCACCTCTTTGCCATACATACGGGCTTGAATCAGCTTTTTAAGGTTGGCTTCGAAGGTATCATAATACTTTGATGGGTCCCATTCAGCCGCCAGCGCTTCAATCAACTGGTGAGCAACTTTGACTTCACTCTCTTTCAAGTTTGCATTGTCTGTGCCGAAATCCGGAGCTTCGCGGATTTCATTCTGATAGTACATGGTATGGAGCATGAACCCGTTTTCATACGGACGCAAAAATGCGGTGTACTCCCGATTATGCATGGCCAGCTTGGCAATCCCCACATAGCCCGTGGCCTTCAGGGCACGGACCAGCAACGTATATGGTTTCTTGGCTGCATCCTCCGGCGCGAGATAATAAGACGACTCAAAATAAACCGGGTCGATCTCCTCTTGTTTCACAAATTCCAGGATCTCCATGGCTTTAGCAGTCTTGGGCTCAATCTTTTTAATCTCCTCTGGTTCCACGATCACATATTCGCCTTTGCGGAATTCATAGCCCTTCACGATCTCATTGCGCTCCACCGGGCGCTCCTCTTCCGGGCAAACTAATTGCTGCTTGACCCTGACATGGTCCTTTCGATGCAACATATGAAATGAGACCCGTTGGGGCCGCGCGCCGGAAAAAAGCCGTACCGGCATGGAAATCAACCCAAAAGTGAGATATCCGGTCCAGATCGTTGCAGCCATATGAATCTCCTGACTGCCACAGGCAGCCCCGATCTGTAAGATGCATTACACTGCCAATGATGCCGCCACTGGTAAATTCTGAGCGCCAGCTGCAAGACACTTCCCGGCATGGCCAGGAACACCCAAAGCAGACGCCGCAGGGATTCCGGGCTGCGGATGCGCTTGCCCTTTGCTCTGCCGCCGCCATATTGGCGACCTTTGCGGTCCTGCATGGCTCCGAGTTCCCTCCTGGCAGCCGTCATTTTCTTTCCGCGCTCGCGATCACATGCGGCTTCGCCCTGCTGGCATGGGTTGTGGGCGGCGTCAGCTTCAGCGGCGCCATGGCCGGATCATCCGTGGCCTTCATCATGGCCATCCGTGACCTGCGCATGTTTCTGGCGCTGCTGGTCGTTTTTGTGGTTACACTGGCGGCCACGCGCGTGGGACGCACCCGCAAAGAGCAGCTCCGAACCGCTGAACCTCGCGACGGACGCACTGCCGCGCAAGCCATGGCCAATCTGGGCGCTGCTGCCCTGGTGGTTGCCATTGCTCCAGCCGGATGGATGGTGCTGTCTCTGGCGGCACTGGCGGAAGCCGCCGCTGACACCGGCTCCAGTGAAATTGGCATGGCCTTTCCCGGACGCACCGTGCTGATCACCAATTTCAAGAGCACCCCGGCGGGCACGGATGGCGGAATCAGCCTGCTTGGAACTATTGCCGCAGGGCTTGGTGCAGCAACCGTTGCAGCCGCTGCCATGCTCTCCGGACTGGCCTCCTGGAAGCAAGCCGGCATTATTGTGGGCGCTGGTTTTCTCGGCACATTGGTGGACAGCCTGCTCGGCTCTCTCCTGGAACGCCGCGGCTGGCTGGACAACGACCTGGTCAATCTCTTCGGCACAACGGCCTCGGTGGGCTTCGCGTGGCTGGTCCTGTGAACCGGTCGTTTCTTACTGACTTGCCTCGGTCAGTCCTAGTCAAACTGCTTGAGGCTGGGCCATGCGTCGCGCAAATTGACCTTTAGTCCACGGCAAAGAAGAATGTCAAAAAATTCATCCCGGCGGGCATAAGGATGCTCCACGTGGCCGGCAACTTCGACGTTCTTAAAATACTCGCGGTCATTGCGGCCACTGCTCCGGAGAATAATCATCGTGCTTCCGTCATATTTACTGGGGCCCCATAGCCAATAGCTGTTGTGCTTGCTGATGGCCTGCGACAGACCGTAACGGGGACCATAGAAATCAACCGCCGCCGCCTCGCCCCATCCGTTAGAAAAAATTGCTGTACGCGCGCGCTCTTCGGGAGGAAGACTGTTGTAAACACGCGCTACTTTCTCCACCATCTCCTGCCAGCCGAACTCGTCGGCAAACCATTGCGGCAGAGGGCCGGTGGCCTGGTGCTCAATTTCGGGCGGCTGCATCCCTAACATCTTTTCATAACGGATGAAGTTTTCCGGCGAGAGTACCGGAACAGAGAACGGCATGAACACCACGCCTGCCACAATTACCGCACCTGCATAAACGCCTCTGGTCCAATTGCCGGCCCTGGGCCATCCTCTGGCCATGCGCTCCAATGCAATCGCGCCCCCTGCAAATAACATTGGGTAGACGGGAACTACATAGTAGTTCTTGGCTTTCGTCAGGATGAACGTGGACAGCACCACCAGGAATGCCCAGCTGAGCACGCGATAGCGCCTTCCATCACGGTCCATAAAGAGCCAGATAGCTCCTCCAACCCATAACGGAAAGAGCAGCGGGTTCATGATGGCGGCCTGATCGACAATGAAGGCCAGTGGAGCACGCACCACATCGCGGTTGCCCATGCGGATGTTGTGAATCAGCTCCAGAAAAGGGAAATGGTAGTGCACTTGCCAAAGAAGATTGGGCAGCGCAATCACCGCGCAAGCCAGCACGCCGAGCCAGAGATAGCGGCTCTTCAGAAAATGGCGTTGCGGCGTGAGCACCACACCCACCAGAAGTCCAAGCAGCAGGTACGCGATGGAATATTTATTTTCAAAGCCGATTCCAGCCAGCACGCCGAACCATAACCAATACCGAGGATCGTCTGTATGGATGGCCCGGACCACCAGCCAGACGCAGCCCATCCAGATGATCTGCTCAAAAACATTGTCCGTGAACCAGTGATGCGCAATCAGATAAATAGGCGCCA
>DAHUXF010000157.1 GCA_027307295.1 Acidobacteriaceae bacterium | reverse complement strand
AGGTTAAAGAAACCGTTGTGAGCAAGGTGCGCAGCTTTGCCTCAAGAAATGTTGTGGCAAAGGTCCGCGGATCAGACACAAAGCTGGCCGGGCAGGCAATCCTGTATACCGCGCATTACGATCATTTGGGAATCCATCCGAATGAACCTGGCGACAACATCTATAACGGCGCTGCTGACAACGCGACCGGGTGCGGTATTCTGCTGGAGCTGGCGCGCACAATCGCTGCGGCACAGGAACATCCCCGGCGTAGCATGCTCTTTGCCGCAGTCACTGCGGAAGAGCAAGGGCTGCTGGGATCGAAATATCTTGGACAGCATCCGCCTGTTCCTGCCCGTGACATCTCGCTCGATCTCAACTATGACGACATTCAGCCCTTAGGTGAGCCACAGCATCTGGTAGTAACGGGAGCTGAGAGGACGACGATTTATCCGGTAGTGGAAAAGATTGCGAAAGAATTTGATCTGGCAATTCAGCCGGACAATCTTCCGGAAGCCGGACACTACTACCGCTCTGACCATTTCAGTCTGGCTCGTGTCGGCGTGCCCGCTTTCAGCGTAAATGAAGGCGCGTTGTTCAAAGGACACGACCTCGCCTGGGGTGAAGACAAGCAGAAAGACTATGTTGCTCACCGCTACCACCAGCCTTCCGATGAGTATCGGGCAGACATGGACTTCAGCGCCGACGCCAAACTGGCCAGGTTTGGTCTGGCGCTCGGATGGGAAGCCGCCAATCAAGGGGACCTGGTAGGTTGGCAGCAGGGCGATGAATTTGAGAAAGCCCGCAAAAATGGAGAATAAGCGATGATCCAGTTTGGGACCCGCTACAGGCTGCGCCGGAAGTGCCGATAGTAACCTAAGTGGCATGGAAAAAATGAGATACAATCCCACTTCCCCCCAACTAGCAGTCTGCTGGAAATGTCGTTTTCTTTCCTTCAACGCGGTAGCTTGCCGGACCACGCCCGCCAGCTCAACCTGGCGAGTGAAGTGCCTTCGCTGGTGCTTGTAGGATTGGTGCCGGGCATTGACAACCTGCGTCATGACGTCTTTCTGAGCCCGAAATTTACTGAGTTTGCGCGGCAGTACATCTTTAAGCTCCTGGCCAAACATGGCAACGTAGAAGATCTGGCAGCGGATGCGAAAACGCCGGTGCGTCCGCCCATGCGTACTCAGAATGGGCACTCCGGCAGGCAGTCAGAAAGCGCCGAATTCAAGCGGATGCTCACCGAATTGCATGTGGCCTCGCTGAACCGCTGCAAGGCGGAAAACAATATCTCGTTGGATTTTCTCTTCCGCCTGGCGCTGCTCAAGTTCCAGCGCTCGGAGCTGTTAAGCCAGTATGCATTGGTATTGGAGCGGTGCCGGGAGCGAATTAAGTCTTCTGAAGCGCCACGCCAGTCTGGAATGACCCGCACGCTGGAGATGCGCGAACGTCTGGCAGGTCTCCAGATCAACAAGAAAACCGTGCTGCGGCGCGCCGGACAAGACCTGTTTGTGGTGCTGCGCGAGGCGGAAAAAGAAACCCTGGGCCGCACGCGTCGCTCTTTGCTGGGAGACGCTGAAGCCGCAGTCTATGAATTGTTTCTCAATCGCCTGCTCTTCAGTGAAGACGGTCATGACGACATTCTGAACGCTGAGCATTATGTAATGCTGGGTAATTATGACCGCGACCGCGACCGCTTCAGGACCATGCGCGAAATTGCCGTGCAATATCTCAAGTTGCTTGGTGTGATCGCTGACCTGGAGGACTCGAGAGCGGACGGTATTTTGAGCGTACCGGAAAATGCCCACGAGATCATGGCTGGCGGATCGCCGGACGATAACAGTCCTAAAGGCAAGGCGCAAAAAGCGTTGCTGACCGCCTGGGTGGAATTGCTGGAGCGTGAAAATGTGATTGCGCATGTGATGGCCTCTTATGAGGCGGTCCCGCTTCTGTCGCAGTACTCGCCGCCCATCAATCCGCAACAGCTCAAAAATGCTTTGATCCTGCGTGAGGAACGGAAACGCGTGGAAACGCTGCTGGAAGAGCAGGGCAAGATTTCACCGGATGGATTGCACGCCGGGGTAAAGAAGATTGAGAATGCCAAGCCTGCGGAACGCGCAAAGATAGCAGGGCGGTTCTTCACTGATTTCATCCGCTACCATCGCGACCTGCGCCGCATGGAGACAGTGCTCTCCGTTATGGAAGGCGTGAACGTGCTGGCGAATGAGCGTTTCCGGGAACTTTCCTCCATTAATAATACGCTCTATGAATTTCTGCTGCCGGAAGAACAAAAGCCCGCAGAAGAAAAAATCATCCACCACGTTGTTCTTAAGGCGGACATTCGTGAATCCACCACCCTCACCCGCACTTTGCTGGAAAAAGGATTGAACCCGGCTTCATATTTCAGCCTGAATTTCTATGATCCCATCAACAAGCTGCTGCCCAAGTATGAAGCGAAAAAAGTATTCATTGAGGGTGATGCGCTGATCCTCTCGCTGTTTGAACGTGACGGTGAGCCGGCGCTTGGCGTTGGCCAGACATGCGTGCTGGCGAAAGAAATCATCCAGGTGGTTACGGCTTACAATGAGCGGTCACTGGCGGCGGGCTTGCCGAGCCTGGAAGTGGGTATCGGGATTTCATACCAGGATTCCGCGCCTATGTATCTGATGGACGGCAATAAGAAGATCATGATCTCCAAAGCACTGAATGAAAGCGACCGGCTGTCATCGTGCAGCAAGGGTATGCGCCGGTTGCTGGAAGATCGTGAGCTGCTGTTCAACGTGTTTTCATTCAAAACGGTGGAAGACGAGAACACCGGCGGCAACCCTGACGAATTCCTGATGCGCTATAACATTGGCGGCATTCATATCAATGAAGCGGCGTTTCTCAAGCTGCAAAGCGAGATTTCATTGCAGGCCTACGATCTTCAGGTCCCGATGATCTGGAGCAAGACCACGGTCCGGGTCTATGCCGGAGTTGTTCCATTGAGCCAGGGATCGTTCCATCACATTGTTGTGCGTGAAGGCAACATTGCGCATGTGGACGCAAGGGATTTTTCACTCAAGCAGATCACGGACCGTCATTATTATGAAGTGTGTACGCATCCAAGAATCTACCAGGCAATTGAGAGCGTGGCGAACGTGGCCGCCGTGCGCAATTAAAAGTTGCTGCGTGGGACTTTGAACGGTACGCGCACCACTGCTTCCACATCCACAGGCAAGCCGCTCTTGGTTCCGGGGCGAAACCGCCACTGCTCCAGCGCTTTGCGCGCGCTTTCATCCAAACGCTGATCAAAGCCCTCAAGCACGCGTACCTGCGAGACGCTGCCATCGCTGCGGATAACGGCATACAGCACCACAGTGCCTTCAATGCGGTCGTCCCGGAGGTCCTGTGGATACGCGGGATCAACTTTGCTGATGGCTTCCGGCGCGCTCAGGTCAGATTCGCCGCGGGTAGGATTCAATTCAGCAAAGCGCACACTCCAGCTTCCTACAGAGGAAGAAAGATTGGGCATGCTCAGCCGCATGGAATAGTTTCTGCGCGTGCCAAAAATGCGCCTGTCAACGCTTTCTGGCGGCAATGCATCGTTGTGATCTGGCCCCAGAATACGAGGAGCACGCGGAGCCGATGCCACAGTACCGGTTGCGGCTTTGCTAGGCGGCGCGGAAACGTAAACATCAGGCGGAGCGCCATTTCCCGCGTTGCCGGCAGGTGCAGGGCTGCTGCCGGCATTGATTTCCGGGCGGGCAGTAGCCCCGGAATGTCCGCTTGGACTGGCTGCAAATTCTCCTGGCCGATTGCCTTCAGGGACGGTGACTGGCCCGTCAGGCGCGGTGGGCTGTGCATTCAAAACCAACAACTGGCCGGCTTCTTTTTTCTGCACGCTGCTGCCGCTGGTCACGGGGCCCGATGGAGGCACGGCCACAGCAGCTTGCGTGGGCAATCCAACAGTCCCAAGATTGCGGTTGGCAGTGGATGGAGCGGGCGGAGCGACTTGCGGCGTGGACAGCGGGAGTTGTTGCAGCGCGTGCGCGCCGGCCAACTCTGCCGCTGGCGCGGCCACCTGGGGAGGCGCTTGTGCTGGAAGCTGAAGACTATGGGTCCGTATGGCCGCATCAGGTGCGGGCGGAACCACAACCACGCCTTCCAGCGGTATGTTTTGCATCGCACTGCGACTGGCCGCAATGGGCCCTGCAGGCGCAGCTACCACTGGGTGCATGCCCGGTGGAAAAACTAACGGTCGTAAACTGCTCTGGACAGCAGCCTGGGCTGGCGGCACAACCTGTGGGACATTGATGGGCAGAACCTGCAAAGGGTGGTTCATCGCCATGGGCGCGCCGGGGACTGCTGTTGAGGCCACAAGGTCAGGCAGAGGAACGTCCTGTTTTAGAAACACTGGAGCGGGCTGGACAATGGTTTGCCGGACGCTGCTATGGTTTTGATTGATAACAACAATTTCCTGCGGAGCAAATTCAGGATCAGCTTTTTGCGGACGCTGCCGCCGTGGCGGATTTTGCCGCGTCTGGCTCTGATTGATGGCCGGCAAATATTCTGAGAGCTGATAATGCAGAATAGTTTTTGCGGGAGTTACAGGCAGTACTTGCGGCTGGTTCAGCCATGCCAGATTCAGCGCATATACAGACAGGATGACCAGGGTGTGTCCTAAAAATGATTGGCGTACGGCAGCCCAGGCCACTGGCCGGTGTACCTGAGCGTCAGCCCAATATTTCGCCGGACGTGACGTGACCCACGGCGAAGGCGGCATGGGGCGGAAAAGATCGGCGATATTGCGCAGGAATATCCGCAGCCATGGCTCAGGTTCAATCAGCAAGGCAAGATTGCTGACCGGGGCCCTGGATAACTCACTTGAGGCCGCTTTTTGGGCTGGCTGCATTTAGCTTGAACTTCCTGGCAAGTAGAACGATTATATCTTCATATTAACAAGGTGCCGATTTCATGGTTTCAGGAATAAAACTCTTTGCTTTCATCAGTTTAGTGGCCGTGGCAGCTGCTTGCCAGACCACGGCTGGTTTCTCAACCCGAGGACAAAACAAAGCGGCTCAGCAAGATAGCGCCAGCCCATCCGTGAGCACTCCGGCGGAAGATATCTCCGGGATGTATACATTCCTCAAAGAAGGGGAATTTCTGCAGATCAACCTGGACGGTAATATTGCGTCCGGGTACATCTCGCGGCTGGGCGACTCTGACAGTGATCGCGGAGTTTTCCTTGACCAGTTTTTCAGCAAGACGCTCATCCAGGGGCATGAGGTGAGCTTTACTACCAAGCCATTGCACGGTATCTGGTATGAATTCAACGGGCGCTTTGATCGTGGCCCGGCAAAAAGCAAAGCACAGGATGGCTTCTATATTCTGCGCGGAGCACTGAAAGAGCTTTCCACCAATCCCATGAGCAATGCGGCGCGTTCACGCGATGTTGAATTTAAGCTGCTGGCCCAGCCTGACGACTCCGATGAGCCTGCACCATCCAAGAGCAAGAAGTCCAAAAGCTAAAGCACACGTCTTGGTGCGGCTTGAAGGATGCCGCCGTGGTTTTCCACCGCCGTCCACAGACTTGGACTGATCTCCACAGGAAGTTCACCGAAATCACGGTCTGCATCGCGATTTGGCCCTTGCTGCCGCATTGCCTGTGATTGATAGTAATGAAACTCAAGTGTGCGATGTTCTCACGTGGCAGTGAGGTTCGATCCACTTGTCATCGACGGCACACTCCTAGGGGATGTGTTGGAGCTTAATCTGCGTCGGCCGCTGGAAATGCGGCACGGCCATCATTCAAGGCTGGTGACAGCCCTGAGCGCGAGAGAAGCACGCCTGAACTGTTAGCGTCGCTCCGGCAACATGCGGCGAGAGAACATCCACCCCGATAGCCCGGTCCGTATGGCTGGTACGGACCGGGTTTATTTATGCCGGAGCAGTGCCATTTTTCGCTGGCCTTTCGCCTTATAATGGCGCTATTTTGGTGTAAGAAGAGCTACAGATCAGATGCAGAAGAATCCAGGCAAAGTTCAGACGAAGTAAATGGCAACCACGGACCACATGATTGATCGCGGGCTACCCGCGAGCGCTGAAGCTGAGCGTGCCATCCTGGGCGCGATCCTGCTGGACAACTCCTCGTATCCCCAGGCGGCAGAATTTCTCCGGGCTGAAGATTTTTCGCTGGATTCGCACCGCCGCATTTACCTGCGCATGATGGAACTGGCAGAGACAGGCCGCGCCATTGATTTTGTCACGCTTACGGAACAGCTTGGCCAGCATAAGGAGATTGAGTCAGTGGGCGGCGTGGCTTATGTTACGTCACTGACTGACGGGCTGCCGCGCGTCAAGAACATTGAGCAGTACGTCAAGATCGTCAAAGACAAGGCGCTGCTGCGCGGATTGATTCACGCCGCCACCAGCGCAATCCAGCAGGCCTATGAGCAGGAAGCGCCGGCAGAAGAGATCATTGATTCGGCGGAGTCGGCAATCTTCAAAGTGGCGGAGCAGCGGATCGGCCAGGGATTCATGGGCATCCCGGAGATCGTCAAGCAGTCCTTCGGCTCCATCGACAAGCTCTATGAGCAAGGCCAGCGCATCACCGGACTGGAGACACATTTTGAAGACCTGGACGGAATGACCAGCGGCCTGCAAAAGTCTGATCTGGTCATCATCGCGGCCCGTCCGTCCATGGGAAAGACAGCGTTTGCCATCAATCTCGCTGAAAATGCTGCTGTGCGAGACAACAAAGTGGTGGGCGTGTTTTCGCTGGAAATGTCGCGTGAGTCGCTGCTGCTGCGCCTGCTTTGTTCGCAAGCCATGGTGGATTCACACAAGCTGCGCACCGGCTTTCTGGGGCGTGACGATTACAACAAG
>DAHUXF010000156.1 GCA_027307295.1 Acidobacteriaceae bacterium | reverse complement strand
GTCACCGCAACCGCAGCCAATGTCCAGCACGGAGCGGCCGTTGAAGTCGGCTGTGCTGGCGATTACTTCGAACCGCCAGCACTGGCTATCCACGCCCTTCCAGCCAAGACGCTGGACCGAATGCTCACCAAACACAGCCATACGATGCCGGTGATAGTGCAGGACCGTGGCCCTCTCAATAAGATTCATGACGATTCCCGCCGGCTCACTTTATGCTCTGCTCCAGATTGATACCGACAGACGAAGTTGGATTCCTTTTCATATTCCCCAGGACATAGACCAAGACATAGAAAGGTGTGCAGGCTCAGGGACAACAAGATCATCATGTCCGACATCAACTCCCTCTGATCTGATATGAGCTCAGTGATCACACTGCTTGTAATCTTTTGCGCAAAAGTGTCGGTTAATTACCGCTAAAATTGCCCTGCTCTTTAATCTTTCTTTTCTACATGAATTCATAGTCACTGATCCCGCTCTATTAAGAATTGTGCAAAGAGAATGGCTATTTTTAAGGGTTTTGCCTTTCATTTTTGTTCCGTTTCTATATTCCGGAAAAAGTCTACGTTTAACATGGCATCCATGATTGGGCTGGAATGTGTGCAAATTAGTGCACTTTATGTTTCATAGCTGTATATGACTAAAATTAAAGGATTTTAATTTTATAAATCGTGATTATTTTGCATTGAAAGATATTGCTTTTCCGGAATCAGTAAATCTTGACAATAGATTAGAGGCTGTTAATATTCGCCGCGTTCCAGTGTTCAGCTTTCAAGCAAAGCACTGGAAATAACCAGCGGCATATCATCTGCCGCCGGAATTCTCGCACGAGGGAGGCGGCTGATTGCGGACCTGAAACGCAAGATCACAGCAAATTTCCATGAAAGCCTGGAAACTATCGATTCTGCTCTGTGTTGTGTCACTGGTTGCGCTTAGCCTGTACGGCGGCCAACTGATCTGGTTCGGTTTTAGTACTGCCGGACAACCATCCTATCTGGAAAAAGCAGTGGCCAGGACTGCGCGTAACCTGGCAATTCCACGCAAGTCCCGCCTGGAAGCAAATCCATGGAAGGCCACGCCGGAACTCCTGAAACAAGCTCGCGAAAACTTCCTGGATAAGTGCTCTGTGTGCCATGGGCCGGACGGCTCCGGACAAACAGGCGTCGGGAGCAATCTTTATCCAAAAGTTCCGGATCTGCGCTTGCCGCAGACGCAGGACCTTACGGACGGAGAGATTCGCTACCTTATCCGGAATGGCGTGCGGCTGACCGGCATGCCGGGGTTCGCCAAACCTCATGATCAGCAGGAAGACGACAGTTGGAAGCTGGTACTCTTCATCCGCAGCCTGAACCAGTTAAACAAGCAGGAGCAGGAGCGCCAGTCAGCCTCGGTGAATTCGGCCCATTTTGTGGGATCAGAGTCCTGCCGGAAGTGCCATGAGGAAGTTTACGAGCGCTGGAGCAAAACACCCATGGCGAATGTGGTCCGCGATCCGCGCGCCCATCCGGACGCCATTATTCCCGACCTTAAAACAAATTCCATCGCCCGCTTCAAGCAAGAGGATGTCGCCCTGGTCTATGGCAGCCGCTGGAAGCAGCGCTACCTGACGAAACGAGGAGACGATTACTATCCGGAACCTGCGCAATGGGACGTTGCGAATAAGGTCTGGCGCCCGTATTTTGTGGGCAAAGGCGCAGACTGGTGGGAGCCTTATTATCCGGCGGACAACATGCAGCGGCCTACCGGCCCAACCTGCGATGGATGCCACTCCGTTGGCTACAACATTCACAATAAGCAGGTGGCAGAGTGGAATGTAGGCTGTGAGAAGTGCCACGGCCCGGGCAGTGAGCATGTGGAGCATCCCACGCGGGAAAACGTCCTGAATCCGGCGCGCATGGACCATGTTGCGGCCAATGATACCTGCATCCAGTGCCATTCGCAGGGGAAGCCGCTGACCAATCCCATTGAGGGCAGATATTACGACTGGCCCGTTGGCTTTCAGGTTGGGGAAAAACTGCGGGATTTCTGGAAGCTTGAAGACCATACTCTGGGCGAGACCACGTTCACGCATTATCCAAATGGCACAAGCCACAAGAACCGCATGCAGGGAAATGATTTTGTGCAAAGCGCAATGTACAGCCACGGCGTGACATGCTTTAGCTGTCACGATGTGCATGGTACGGAGAATTACGCCCAACTGCGGAAGACGGCGGACCAGTTATGTATGGATTGCCATGGCCCGCTCTCACTGAATGGCCCGCGCACCAGCACCCTTGAGGAGCATACCCACCATAAGAAAGGATCGACAGGAAGCAGCTGCATCGCCTGCCATATGCCGAAGATCGCTACAACGGTTGCGAATGTCAAGGTAGCTTCCCATACCTTTGATTTCGTTACGCCGGCCATGACGGACAAATATAAAATCCCTAACCCTTGCACGAACTGCCATCAAAACAAAACCACGGCATGGGCTGCGGAGGCTATACGGCAATGGCCTGAACGCTCGCCGTGGCGTATGGACTAACATCTGGAAGGAATTTACCGCAGGCGAAAAAGGAAATCTCCTGCGGTGAATTCCGTTTTTGTTTCCAGTGACCTTTTGCGGTTAAATCCCCCGGGACCAATCTTGCTACAATATTCTTATGCCTCGTACCGTGAAATGCGCCAAGTTGGGACGGGAATTGCCCGGCCTGGATGAACCACCCTTTGACACGCCATTGGGCCAGAAAATCTATGAAACCGTCAGCGCTGAAGCGTGGCGAATGTGGGCCGAGCATTCCAAAATGCTGCTCAATGAATATCGCCTGCAACCCTGGAAGCCGGAAGCGCAACAGTTTCTGGTGGAACAGATGGAACAATACTTCTTTGGCGCCGGATCGCAGCTGCCCAAAGAATTTGTGCCGCCACCTAAATAAATTATGGCAACAAAAAAGCGGCCGCCAAGAGCCGCTTTTCGTCGTAAGCACTGACCTTCCCTGGTCCCCAAAAGCTATTTGGCGTTAACTTTTTTATTGTTCTTGGCCTTCTTTTGTTCGGAAGTCATTTTCGCTCCGGGCGGCAGGGGCTGCGGGTTCAGTGCAACCTTACTTTCCGCCGATCCCTTCCCTCCCTTGGCCGCTCCAGGCGGCAGAGGTTGTGGATTCAAAGCCACTTTACTCTCTGCAGATGCGCCTGGTCCGTTCGCTTGCTTTGGCGGCAGCGGCTGTGGGTTCAATGACACGTTGCCGACCGCCGATGGAGTCTTGGTGCCAGCCTTCCTTTGGCCTTGAGGTTTTTTGTCCGCGTTCGCGCCGGAGCCTGTGGATTGCTGCGCAAATGACATGCTGGCTGCCAGCAACAGGGTAAATGCAAATAGCTTCTTCATGAATCTCCTTTTTGTGTGAAGCTTTATTTTTTGAGCATGTCTTGCTGTGAAGCGGGGCCTGCAAATCCGAAACACGCAGCAATGGCGATTGTTGCGTGCTCTTGCATGTGGCAGAAATCTTAAATTGCCAAGGTGATTCTGGCTAAGAATAAACTCCCCGGCTGATGGCAAATTGTAAGACTGAACGGTGCGGGACACAGTTCGGCTCCGCGTCCGTCTGTGTGTTTGCCGCTTGCCAAATCACAGGTAACCAAAGTTATGCAGTGCTTCATGCCGAACTGCTGCATAATTTCCTTTCGGCTTCCGGGCCGCATTGGAGGAACTTGTGACTTCTGGTCATGGAAGCCGCTTCACTCGTGGTGTATCCCGTCTATACGTTGGTTTGTTCGGCATTGCTTTGTTCGCGGCGGTATCATGGGGGCAAACTCCGAACAAACAGCAAACCATAAAACTGGCGCGGCAGTCCTATTATTCGCTGAATGCCCAGGGCCTGGCGGAGTTCCAATGCACCATTGTGCCCAACTGGCATACTCTGCTCACCGAACAAAAGCTGGACGCGGACACGGTGAACCGGGCTGTACTCCTGCTGAACAAGATCCACTTTACGGTTTCTCTGGCAGCCGGAAGTGACGCCAAGGTAACCCATAATGATGTCTCGGCGGAGAACGCACAGATGGCCCAGGGGCTGAGCCAGATTTATTCCGGCATGGAGCAGATGACTACCGGCTTTTTCCAGACCTGGACGGCATTCTCCCTGTCGCCTGCGTTGCCTGAAGCAGGAGCGGACTATCAATTGGAGACGACCGCGGCAGAATATCGTATCTCTTACAAAGAAGGCGCAGCGGACATTGTGACCATTCTGGACCGCGATTATGCCATCAACTACCTAAAGACCACGACGCCGGAATTCGACAGCACTCTCCGGCCACAGTTCAGGAAAAGCTCCAGAGGATGGTTGCTGAGTGGCTACCAGGCCACCTACGTGGGCAAGTCAGCAGCTGAGACGACTGAGCTGCAGATTGCAATTGACTATCAGACAGTGAGCGACTTCCAATTGCCGCAAAAGCTGGACTTGAAGGGCACTTACGGTGGCTCGCCGTTCCATGTAGAGGTCACCTTCAGTGGTTGCACGGCGACCCGGCACTGATGGGAACGTCCCGCGAATGCTATAATCAACAAGCAGCCGCTGCAAACACCCCAAGGACCTATCAGCAGCGGTTTTCCTGCGTCGGGACGTGGCTCAGCCTGGTAGAGCACTCGCTTGGGGTGCGAGGGGTCGGCAGTTCAAATCTGCCCGTCCCGACCATTCTTTCCTCTCTTCAACATAAAGCTTGGGTTGGAATTAGTTTTACGCTGCTGACCCACGAAGCACCCCAAGGTTGATGCGCAGAAGCGCAGCGGATGCGCACGAAGCAAGCCTTGCGAGGGGCCTCATGCGGAGCATGAGCAGTTCGGCAGTTCAAATCTGCCCGTCCCGACCAATCTTTTCATTGTCCGGTCCTGAGACATCAATAACTTACAGTTAATTTCTGGTGTCCCATCTTCACCGCTGTAGGCGAAATTGAGGCTGCGAGATCCTCAAAGATCAACGAGCGTAATTCTTGGTTGGAAAGACTCACTGCAGCCCACGCGTTTCCTTCCGCGGCCAGAATCGCGGCAGCCTGAGTGCGGGAGAGATCTGCCTTCGCAGGCAGACTACTCATGAGAACCAGGGCGACTGTCAGAGCAAAAGAAAGGGAGCCGAGTTGCTTGGAAGATATTCTCTCCTTGCAACGCTCAGTGGAGATTGAAAGATTTGTGTTCTTCATTTCATTTCTCCTTTGATCTTGGGGACACCGCAGGAACGGATGATTACGTACGGAATGATGCGCTTGGAGCACTCATTGGGAGCGGCGATGCTAGTTGCGCTCGAATTCACGGTAAACAAATACAGCTGAGAATGGCGCTAGCGCCCGTCAAGTCTCTTCTTCCGGCTGTTCCTTAGTAGCTTCTGTATAGATTCTTGACATCTAAGGCGGGAGACGGCTGAACGACGCCATCTCCCCCGACGCTTAGGGCGTTACTAAGTTGCCAGTGAAGTTACCACTGAATATCACGGTCCCTCCGGGGCCCTGCGGATTGCCAGTCTGGAGCGGAAAAACGGTGACAGTAAAGGTACCCGATATCTTGGTGCGGTTTTGCTCGAACTTAATCGTGCGATCAAGACGCGCAATATCCGCGTTTGGAGGAAAATCGAAGTTAACCGATTTTGTGATAACTCCACCGTTGTCATCGAACCTCCACAAGCCTAGTTCACCGCTGAAGTGTTCAGTCGGACTGTTTTCATTGGAATCGTGCGCCGCCATGGAATGGTCGGCATGTAGGGTAAGGGTTTCGCGCGCATCAAACGCTCCAGTCGAATCTGTGAGAGTAATTTCGTAGGTCGCACCGTTTACCAACCTCTCTTCGTCAGCCGCTGCCTTGTGCGAGTTCAGCAGGACAACCAAGCCCACGAGGGCGAGGATGCCTGACATACCAATAACAACACGAGAACGTAGCGTTTGCATTTGTCCCTCCTTTTATATGGGATACGATCCGCCGCCCAGCTAACTTTGGGGGACGTTACCCAGGCAAGCCCTGTATGCCAGTCGTGGACTCGATCTTAAACCCCGTGGAACAGGTATTCAATGCTAACCATCAACAATTATTAGAGCTGGTTTCATAAATGGTTCGGCCTCAAAGTAGCTACTTATGAGGGCAAAGGGTTATGGTTTCTGCTGTTGGACATGATCACTGACCAGCAGTGGAAGAAGTTGGAGCCGCTTTTTCCGAAGCTCAAGTGCCGTCGCGATGGACGGGGACGGCCAATTGAGATTGAAGAACTAAGCCACAAAAGTCATTGGGAAGCCACTGAGTTTGCATCAGAGGATCGCAGAAATGATTACGTTGACCTCGGAATCCCAAATAAACGTGAGAATGTTTCCGAGCATGAGCCGGATTGCATTTTCATTTGCGCCCAACGGATTTGAAGAAGTGGCTTTGGTATATGCAACCTGGGAGCGGCAAAACTTTGTTGTTGCTCCCCAGTTTTTCTTTAAAGGAGCTCCAAACTCACGAGACAAAGCCGATTCTGAGCCTTAAATTGCCATGGATATAGGCGAAATTGAGGCAGTGAAAGCCTCCAATTTCAATTAAGAACAATAGATTGCAACCGGCAGCTCGCAAAAGATTCAATATTAATCACTTAGAAACAGGCAATTTCAATAGGGTTCAATAAGCGTTCGACTCTGGTTCGGGACCAGGGGGTCGGAGGTTCAAATCCTCTCTCCCCGACCAACTCAAATCAGCCCATGATTTCAAGGGCTTGCAAGCATACCCATCCAGCACTTTTGAACTCGATGCTGTTCTGATACTTCGCCCTCTTACGCTCGTTGCGCAGTCGTTGGCACTCGTTCCGGTTCCTGCATTTCGGTGTTGAAGAAAACGCGCTCATAGTCACGCTGATGGGAGCAGGGTGATCG
>DAHUXF010000155.1 GCA_027307295.1 Acidobacteriaceae bacterium | reverse complement strand
CCGGACGGGATGACGCTCGACCAGTACGAAGATGATTTGATTCGCGAAGCCCTGAAGCGCGCCGCCGGCAACAAGTCGCAGGCGGCGCGACTGCTCGGCCTCTCGCGCAATGCACTGCGCTACCGCTTGTCGAAGATCGGAATTGAGGACGAGAACGGAGCGGAGTGAGCTGAGATCCAGCCTGCATTATTCATGCGCAAAGCGAGAGCTCTGGGTGGAGCAGAGCTCTTTAGCCCTGCATTTAGCTCGTGCACCAGGAAGACGGCTTCCAGCGGCTGAGGTATGTCATGTTGCCCGCAGAGTGACGTCCGGGAGCGCAGGCGGATGCTGCGGGCAAGAGCGGGTTCACGTTGCAGCCTGCCGCGTTGCCGCTGATGAATGAAAAATTGCAGTTCGGCAGTGAAGCGATTGCCCTGGAAGCCAATGCCACTGTGAGCGGCTTTGGCCCGGCAGGCATACCGGGGGTCAGGCAAAACGGCAATGGCCATGCCGACACATGCGGCAACATTCTGGAAGACGAGCCGCAGGAGATTGTCGACCAACTGGTGCTGGCAAGCCTGAAACCTCTGGGGCAGGTGCGGGATTCGTTTATTCTGGCAGTGAATCCGGATGGGCTTTGGATCATCGATCAGCACGTGGCGCATGAGCGCGTTCTGTTTGAAAGAATCCTGCGTGAACGCGGCCAGGCTAGTGCCGCCCAGGATGGCCAGAGGTTGCTGATGCCGCTGATTGTGGAACTCACGCCCGGCCAGCAGGCGGTGTTCGCTGAAATCTCTGAGGAGCTTCAGCGGAACGGCTTTGAAGTGGAGCTGTTCGGAACGCGGACCGTAGCGGTGAAGACCGCGCCCGGCGGCGTGCGTCCCGGCGATGTGGAGAAACTGCTGATCGAGTTGCTGGACCAGTTCCAGAGAGAGGAACAGGCGCTCAACCTGGACAAGATTCGGAGCCGGATCGCGGCCAGCATCGCATGCCACGCCGCCATCAAGATCAACATGCCGCTGGAGCAGAACAAGATGGAGTGGCTGCTCAGTGAGTTGGCCAAAACGGAGTGCCCCATGACCTGTCCACATGGCCGGCCGGTGGTCCTGCGGTATTCTGTAAAGGAAATACAAAAGGCATTTAAAAGGATTTAGCGCCGGGGAATTCAGGCAAATAGATTTCCCATGGGTACACCCGCGCAATGTCCCGGTTTTATAGCTTATGACTGAACAGGAACTCGAACAGCAGCGGGCAACACTTTGGCACGTTGACGGCGCTCCTATCCGGACAACGGAAGAGGCACGCAGCTTTATTGAAGCTGTCGGCTTTGCCGTGACTTATCCGGAGCGGGCATTTCCGCTGGTGCCCAGCTTTATCGGTGCGTATGTGGGTTCCAAGGCGGGGCTGCCCGATGTTCGGCATGCTTTCGCCGATCAGCGCGCGCAGGACGCAACCGAGCTGATGGTGCGTCTGTTGCGCGAGCGGTCCGCCTTTGAGCTGGGGCTTGCCGGCGACATTGACCTGATCATCTCCGCGCAGCTGTTCCCTTATTTTTATGCGCTGGTGGGAGATCGTAATCCCAAAGCTCCGGCCAAGATCAAAGCGCAAGGCGCAGCGGTTTCTGAGCTGGCTGTGCGGGTGTTTGAGTCGCTGCAGAAAAGCGGTCCCATGACCAAGACGCAGTTGCAGGCTGCCGTGGGAAGGGACGCCAGTCTTCCGGCGCTGGACCGGGCGCTGCTTGAGCTGTGGTCAATTCTGAAAATCACCCGCGTGGATTACAAGCCAGCCGACGGCGCTTCCTGGGACGTGCTCTACCGCTGGGCGCCCGACGCGGTGAAAGAAGGGCTGAACATTTCCGTTCCTGAAGCCATCTCGGCACTGGTGAGTAAATATCTTGAAGGCGTGGTGGCGGCGGAACAGGAGGAGATCGAGCAATTCCTTTCGCACCTGACCTCGCGTTCCAAGGTGCGCGAAGCGGTGAATGCGCTTCTGGCGGCGCGCGAGCTGAGCTTTGTCACCATTGGTCCCAAAACATTGATCCAGATGACGCCGCCCCTGGAGCCGCAGCAGCGGAGGCGCATCCATGTCTGAGGCCAAGTCTTTACCTGGCGCAAGAAAAGTTGTGATCGCTATTGACGGTCCCGCCGGTTCAGGCAAGAGCACGCTGGCCGCGTTGCTGGCGCGAAAATACAACTACATCAATATTGAAACGGGGGCCATGTACCGCGCGCTGGCCCTGAAGGCGATGCAGAGCGGCGCGTCTCTGGATGACGGTGAGAAGCTGGCCATGCTGGCGCAGCAGTCGCGTATTGAACTGGCGCCGAATCGTGAAGGCAATCGCGTGCTGCTGGATGGGGCTGACGTAAGCGAGAGACTGCGCAGCCAGGATGTTACTGACGCTGCGTCCAGGGTTTCAGTCCATCCGCGTGTGCGTGAATGGATGGTCGCACAGCAGCGCGCCATGGGCACGAACGGCGGAATTGTAATGGAAGGCCGCGATATCGGCACCAAGGTGTTTCCTGAAGCTGAGGTAAAAATCTTTCTGGATGCCGCGCCAGAGATTCGCGGCACGCGCCGTTTTATGCAGAGTCCGGCTACCGAGGCCCCGGAAGCTTCCGTGCTCGCCGAATTGCAGGCCCGCGACCAGCGCGACCGCACACGGGCCAATTCGCCGCTGGTACCCGCGGCTGACGCCGTGATGATCGATTCCACATATCTCACGCTGGATCAGGTTGTCGCGCGCGCCATTGCGTTGATTGACGCGCGGCTGGCGCAAAGCCAGACTACCGGCGTCTGACGCGCTATTCTGTTTTGCGGATCTGGATGGTCCCGCGATCCACGCGCAACCGCACGTCCGGGCCGCCCTTGCCTACCGCGCCCTTGGCCGTTGCGTCTTTGCCGCTGTTATCGACATTGACGTTGAAATCGCTGTCAATGTTTCCGCCGCGGCTCTCGGCATCCAGCTTGAATCCGGCATTGCCGGGCAGGTCAATTTCAATCCCGCCATGAACATTATTGATGTCGATGGCGCCAAGCGGCGCTTTGGTCTTCAGCTCCACCAGGCCATTGCGGTTCTCAATTTCAATCTGGCCTGAAACGTCTTCCAGGTGGACTTCATTGGACCGGGTATTCAGCTTGAGCGGGCCGGTCACCGAGTTGCCGCGCAGATCGCCATGCCCCAGGTTGAGTTCCCCATCAAGTTTGGCCAGTTGCAGCTCGGTCCGGACAGATTTGAAGTGCAGATGCTGCTTGATGCGGGCGAGTTCAACATCGCCGTTGTATCCGGCGTTGAATTCCAGAGAGCCGTCCACATCGGAGATGTTTCCGTCCTCCACTTCACCATCCACCTGTATATTGCCGCTTACTTCTTTCGCAGTGATGGAGCCGTTGCGCACGTGGAACGTCGCGGAACCTTTTACGTTTTCCGCGTTGACATTGCCGTGGTCGGTTGAGAGTTCAATGTTGCCATCGCGCTGCGCGACAGTTAAATTGCCGCGGTGTACGGTCAGTGATAAGGGCGTCTTTTGTGGCAGTTGTAAGTCCACGTCGTAGCGTCCGTGCTCAAAGTCGCCGCTGGTCATGTCCAGCAGCCATATGCCGCCCTGCTGGGTAAATTTAGGATGGGTTGTATTGTTGAGTTAGTCGGCGCTCTCCTGTGAGTCTGCGCGCAAGACCTTGTGCACTACCGCGTGTGCATGGGCGTCTGGGCTGGCTGTAACGCTGATATCACCCACAGCGCCCAGCACTTTGATCTGTACGCCGCCATCCAGCGGCTGGGCAAAATTCTCAGTGAAGCTGTAACGGCTGTTGACGGGATCGAAATCAGAATCGTCGATGCCCGCTTCATCCATGAATCCGCGCCAGTTCCAGCTTGCGGTCCGGGTGATGGCAGAGCCAAACAGCACAAAGAAAACCAGGAAAACTATAGCGCCTGTGCCCACGCGGGGCGCGGGCTCTCCCCGGCTGCGCGCCACCATATACTCAATCATCTTTACTGCTCCCCATAAAATCAGCAGCAGCGGCCAGTAGTGCACAAACCACGAGCTTAAAGTGCGCGGCGGAATCAGTCCGGTGGTGAAGAGCAGGAAGAAAAATCCCTCCGTGATGATGACCAGCGGCCCGAACATTGAACGCTGCCGCGGTTGATAATACGGAACCTGGTTAGGGCTGCTCATGGATTCACCTTCGGTTCATTTGCATTCTGATCTTCACGCCACTGTTGAGACGGCGGTGGCGGTGGTTGTAATGCGCCGGGCACAGTCTGTGGTTGCGTGGCAGGGGGGACGGCAGGCGCGGTCCATCCGGGCTGAATGTGGCCTTCCGTGGAGCCGGTGCGTGACACCATCATCACTGCGCCAATCACCAGCAGCAGGACGGGAAAGCTTCTATCGAATGGCACAACGTAATAGTTTTCCAGCAGGAACAGCACGCCCAGTGTGATGAGGACTGCGGCGCCCATCAATTCGTGGGCGCGGCAGCGTACGCATCCACAGGCCCGGTTTCTGTGATAGTTATTCATCGTGGTCCTCCCGGCCAATGCGAACCAGAGCGCTTATAGGCCAGCCACAGTCCCAGACCGATCAGGAACAGCGGCCACAGGCGATGTATGTTCAAAAATCCCAGATTGTCCAGCAGGAAAAATACTCCCATCACCATCAGGACCACTGCGCCCACGGGAACGCTGTCCCTGGCCAGCGGCTGGGGCGCAGGAGTCGGCACAGCGGGAACACCCGGCGCAGGAGTGCCCGGAGCAGAAGCCTCCGGTGCGGCGTAAGTGGGTGTTGCCGGAGGCTGTTGCTGTGCGTCCTGAAAGCCAAACATCTTGTCCAGCCCCAGCGGATCAGGCACAGGCAGTCCCATGCGCTTGGCTTCTGCCGTCTTATAGGCTTCAAAGGACATGTACAAAACGAAAAATCCAATTCCAAATCCAAACAAAGGAGAGATGTTGTTGGCCGCCAGAATCAATAAGACAAAAATCAGCACATGGACAAACGCTTTGGCGAACTGTCCGTTGTACATTGCGCCCACGCCAGGGACAAGACCAAGCAAGCCCGCCACGGCAGGATTCGGCGCTCCAGGAATGGTGGTCACCGGCGGTGCGGCTACTGCCGGCGCTACTGCGCTGCCGTGCAGACGGGCGGCGATGCAGGGTTCACAATAGATGGCCCCCATAACATCGCGCTTGCAGTCTTCGCACAGCGCCTTGCCGCAGGTACGGCAGAAGGCCACTGCCTGGGTCTGTGAATGTACGGCGCAGTTCATATTTGGACTCCTTGGCGTTGCGTGTTGGTACCGGCGATGAGGCTGCCATCCCGTTCCCGGCTGTAATTCTCGTGCTGTTGCTGGCGCTCTCTTCCGGGCGCCGACTTCCAGTTCTGCTGCCGGTTTTCATTGTTGTCCGGCGCAGGCGTGGTGTTCTTTCTTAATTCTCTGACCTTGGCTTGTACCTGATAAACCAGGCGCAGGTTTTCATAGTAGCTGGTGACTTTGGCTTCCACATGGGTAAAGCCCAGCACCGCGTTCTTCCGCATCGCCGTGGGATGCGCGACCATGTTCGTTACATCAGAAATTTTCACTCCGCCCAGCGTGAGCGTGATGCTGATGGAAAAAAACGCCATAGCGAAGGACATGGCAAAGCGCGAATGCGCCAGTCCGCCCAGTGACGGACGCAAACTGCGGCGCAGACGCTCCATCCAGCTCTCCTGCACGTTGCTGGAGGCAGCCGCTGTGCTTGCATGCATCAGGCTGGTGGAAGCCAGAATGTTGTGTACCAGGTTCTTCGGCGGCTCCAGTTTGTCCAGCCCCCGGACCAGCAGCATGCCTTCCCGGGCCTCAGCCAGCAATGGACGGCACACCACGCAGGTCCGGCCATGCTCCGCAAAAGCTGCCTGCGTGTGCTCATCCAGCAGTTGATCCAGCGCGTCTGCCAGAAGGGCCTCAAAATCATGGCATTCAAGTCCGTTTTTGTAGTTGTTATTCATTGCCTGCCTGCTTTTTATTACGAGAAAGTAATCGCGCAAGTTCCATTCTTCCCCGGTTTATTCGCGACTTCACCGTGCCTTCCGGGACACGGAGCACCAGGGCAATCTCTTTGTAATCCATATCTTGCAGGTCCCGCAGGATCACCGCTTCCCGCAGGTCCGGGCTAAGGCGCGCCAGAGCCATCTGGACCATCTTCTGGGTCTCTTTGCTGGCCAGATGGTCGTCCGGGGTGGGACGCGGGTCTTCCAGGCGGTCTCCCAGAGAGGGAGAATCATCGTCCTCCCGGAGCCCGGCGTCAATTGAGTCAGTGACGCGGTCCTGCTTGCTGCGGCGGAAATGGTCTACCAGCAGGTTCCGGGTGAGGGTGGTCAGCCAGGTGGTAAATGCCCCTTTTTCAATGTTATAGCTGCCCATGGTGCGGTAGATCCGGATGAAGACTTCCTGGGTCAGGTCCTGGGCGTCGTCCGGGGAGTTGGTAAAGCGATAGCACAGGTTGTAGATTCGGCGGTTGTGTAGGCGCACAATCTCCTCCCATGCCCCGGCATCTCCGGACAGGCATCGGCGCACCAGCACCCCTGTCTGTTGCTCTTCCAAGCAGTCTCCCCAACCACGGATACGTAAAGGACGAGCTTTTGGTTCAAACCCGTCAAGGCGCTGAAACGCCAAGCGGGTTCAATTCAATGGTTTACCTGAAAGCGGAGTGGGGTGCAAATTCAAGAAGTAAAGCGCAGGCACCCTCGTCTGCATTGTCAGCAAATACCGACCACAAAGGGCGCAAAGGAAGAATGAAACCGATTTGTCAGGGTGGCGCATACCTCAGAAGTTTCATAACATCCTTTACACAAATGAGGAATGGGTATCGGAGGAAGAATGCCTGGGGAATCGGTAAAGGCGGAGAGGTGCATACA
>DAHUXF010000154.1 GCA_027307295.1 Acidobacteriaceae bacterium | reverse complement strand
ATTGAATCCTGGAACTCGCAGATGGAAGTAATGTATGCCATGCCGCGATCCCAGGTGCTGGGCGAACGGCTGAGTGAAGTTTTTCCGGCTTCGTTCATGGAAGACTTCTACCGCGTGCGCCAGAATCCCGGCATACACAACCTGTATAAATTCCGCCTGAACACGCGCGCCGGAGACACGCGCATCGCCAACATCGCGGTGGCCCCGCTGGTCACCAGGAAGTTCAACGTGATTGGGCGCCTCATCATCGTGGACGACATCACCGAGCGCATTGATATGGAATCACAGTTGAGCCAGGCGGAAAAAATGTCTTCTATCGGCCTGCTGGCTGCCGGCGTGGCGCATGAAGTGAACACGCCGCTGGCGGTCATTTCCAGCTACGCGCAGATGCTCTCCAAACAAATCAATGGAGATGACAAGCTTGGCCCGCTGCTGGAAAAGATCACGCGCCAGACCTTCCGCGCGTCTGAGATCGTCAACAGTCTGCTGAATTTCTCCCGCACCAGCGCCACTGAATTCAGCGCCATTGACCTGAACAAGATCATTACGGAAACGCTGAACCTGCTGGAACATCAGTTGAAGACCTCACACATTAAGGTGGAGACCAATCTTTACCAGGGACTGCCGCCGATTCACGGCAATGCCGGGAAGCTGCAACAGGTTTTCCTGAACCTCTTTCTCAATGCCAAGGACGCCATGGCTGGCTCCTCCGGCGGCATGCTCAGCATCAGCACAGCCAACGGTGACGGTGTGATGGTCAGCATCAGTGACAGTGGAGCCGGCATTGCTCCTGAACATATCAATAAGATTTACGATCCCTTTTTCACCACTAAAAATGCTCCTCGCGAGGGGCAATCGCGTGGCACGGGCCTGGGCCTGTCAGTCACCTATGGAATCATTCAGGAACATGCAGGCAAGATTCGCGTGGATTCCCAACCCGGCAAGGGAACAAAGTTCCAACTGGAATTTCCTATGAGAAAGGCTGTCAATGTCTGAAGCTGCAGTTCTAAGCCGTCCCCCTGTTGAAACTGCGCACAGCGGCTCCGTCCTCATTATCGATGATGAAGTTGCTATCCGCGAATCGCTGGAAACCCTGTTGGAATTTGAAGGTTATCGCGTGGAGTCGGCGGAGACCGGCGAGCAGGGCCTGGCTCGTCTGGCCGAGCGGACCTTTGACCTAGTGCTGCTCGACTTCGCTTTGCCGGACCGCAATGGCCTGGAAATCCTGGGCGACATTCGCTCCCGTGACGCGCAGCTCGCCGTAATCATGATTACTGCCTATGGCACCCTGGACAACGCCGTGCGCGCCATGCAGAAGGGCGCTACGAACTTCATCCAGAAGCCATGGGACAATGAAAAGCTGCTGGCGGATGTACGCGCCGCCGTGGCCCGCCGCCGGGCGGAAGAAGAAAATGAGCAGCTCAAGCGCGCCCTCAAACAGCGTTACAGCTTTGAGCATATTGTCGGAAAGTCTGACTCCATGCTCAAGATCTTCGATCTTGTCGGACAGGTTGCCCCCAGCCGCTCCACTGTGCTGATTCAGGGCGAAAGCGGTACCGGCAAAGAGTTGATTGCCAAGGCCATCCACGCCAATTCACCGCGCAAGAACCATCCTTTTGTTCCCGTCAACACCGGTTCCATGCCCGCAGATCTTCTGGAATCCACGCTCTTTGGCCATGTTAAAGGAGCTTTCACCAGCGCCGTCTCTTCCAAAAAAGGCCTGTTCGAAGTCGCCGACGGCGGCACCATCTTCCTGGATGAAATCGGCACTATGAGTCTGGAAACGCAGGCGAAAATTCTCCGCGTGCTGCAGGACCGTAAATTTATGCATCTGGGTGGAGTGCATGAATTACAGGTGGATGTACGCGTGATCGCCGCTACCAACATTGATCTTCACGTGTTGGTGCGCGAAGGCAGGTTCCGCGAAGACCTTTTCTACCGGCTCAACGTGATTACTGTGGACCTGCCGCCGGTGCGCAACCGCGCCGGGGACATTCCTCTGCTGGTCGGACGCTTCCTGGAAAAGTTCTCGCGCGAAAATGGCAAGTCAGTAGAACATATCTCGCCTGAAGCGTTGCGTCCTCTGATCGATTACGGATGGCCCGGCAACGTCCGCGAATTGGAAAACGTCATTGAACGCGCTGTGGTGCTCTGCAATGGCTCCGCAGTGGGACTGGAACTGATTCCCGACCACATTGTGGGCCGCGGCTCAGAGGGCAAAATGTTTGAGCACCGTCCCGATGCCTCTCTGTTTGAAATCGTGGAAGACTGTGAGCGGCGCCTGATTGTCAACATGCTGGAAAAGTGCAATTGGAACCAGACAGAGGCCGCTGAGCGCTTCCACATTCCGCTTTCCACGTTGAACCAGAAAATCAAGCGGCTCAACATTGAGATCAGGAAGAAGGGATCGCGGGAAGCTTAGCCCCGTCATGGCTATGTTTCTTTGCCATGCGCCTAACACTTACATCACAAGATAAATACACATGGCCCCGCCGCAACGTACATGTGCCGGGCTGGTCTTTGGTGACGGTATAGTTCTATCGACAGCTCATCGCTGACGCGATGACGTCTGCCTAAAGGCCCGCAATTCGCAAGCGAATCGCTAGACGCTGATACTGTTTGTGGGTCAGTTTTTTCCAAACTGACCCACTACCTGGTCTTTTGCTCTTTGGGTGCAATGCATGCGCTCTGCTATATTTGACTCCTTGGATGGAACTGAACTCTCCGTTTGAATTCGTGAAGCGTAGCGTCCTGATAGTCCAGGAATATGCCGGGCTTTCCTTCAGCGCGCTCGCGAATATCTTCCGCAAGCCTTTCTACATGGCGGACACCATCCAGCAGGCCGATCTCATCGGCGTTGGTTCGCTTCCCATTGTGGTACTTACCGGTATGTTCACCGGCATTGTGCTTGCGTTGAACACCTCCAAGACTTTGGAATCGTTTGGCTCTTTGTCGCTGACCGGGCAGTTGGTCTCCTTCTCCATGGTGCGGGAACTTGGCCCGGTGCTTACCAGCCTGATGGTGGCCGGACGCAACGCCTCCGGCATGGCCAGCGAGCTTGGCTCCATGAAGGTGACAGAACAGATTGACGCCATGCGCGCCCTGGGCACCGATCCCAGCAAGAAACTGGTCACACCGCGCGTTGTGTCTACCGTGTTCATGATGTTTTTCCTGACCATCATTTCCGATCTGGTCGGTCTGGTGGGCGGCTGGATCATCTCCGCTTCCATGCTTGGACTGGATTCCTACCAATACTGGAACAGCGCGTACCAGGTGCTGAAATACAATGACGTAATTACCGGCCTGGCCAAGCCCGTTGTTTTCGGCTTCATCATTGCCACTGTAGGTTGCTTTTATGGCATTAACACCAAGGGAGGCACACATTGCGTGGGCCGTTCCACAACGCAGGCCGTGGTTGCCTCGTCCGTGCTCATTCTGGCCGTTGACGCTGTGCTCACCCAGCTCTTCATCAACCTGAGATGACCCAATCTGAGATGACCCACGCCATGCCTCCGTTTGACGACGAGCCGCTCGACACCGTTCACAAGGCGATCATCTTTGAGGATGTCGCTATCAGCTTTGAAGGTCCGCCGGTCCTGGATGGCGTTTCTTTTGAGTTGAAGCGGGGTGAAACCAAGATTATTTTCGGCGTTGCCGGATCGGGCAAAAGCACCATGCTTAAGCTCTGCCTCGGGTTGCTCAAGCCGGATCGCGGACACATTTATGTGCTGGGCCATGACGTAACCGTCATGTCAGAAAAAGAATTGTTTGATCTGCGCAGCAAAGTGGGAATCGTCTTTCAGGAAAGCGCCCTGTTTGATTCACTGAATGTGTGCGACAACGTGGCTTTCCGCCTGATGGAAGAACACCTGCCGGAAGCCGAAGTAGATCAACGCGTACGCGAGGCCCTGAGCTTTGTGGAGCTCGGTGATGCCATTGACAGGTTTCCTGCCGAGCTCTCCGGCGGCATGCGGCGGCGCGTCGGCATTGCCCGCGCCATCATCACGCACCCGGAGGTGCTGCTTTATGATTCGCCCACGGGCGGGCTTGATCCCATCACTTCCACCACCATCATTGAACTGATTATGAAACAGCGCGATGTGTACAAAACCAGCGCTCTGCTGGTGAGCCACCGCCTGCAGGATGGTTTTACTCTGGCAGGCCACTTCTATGATCCTGTCACCAAACACATGAAACCCACAAACGGGATGCCCGCCCGCGAAATCCTCACGCGGTTCATGATCCTGCGCGACGGAAAAGTGATCTTTGAAGGCACAGCGGCAGAGCTGGGGGCCGTGGAAGATCCATATATCAGGGAATATATTTCTTAGGCTATGGGGCTCGGGAGTGTGTACCTCTTCGCCGCAGATTTGCGTAGAGAAACGCAGAAGAAAAAGCCTACCACTGATTTACACGGATGCACACTGCTTAGGAAAGTTCTGCCAAAATAAAATCCGGGTTCGGCATCCATCTGCGTACATAACGCGGCAACGCGTCTCCCTGCCTCCGCGGTGAAAGGTTGTTTTTTAGTCTTCGCCACACTCTACGCGCTGACTTTGTTGGCTGCGATTCCCGCTTCCACACCTTTGTGCATCGCGGAAAGAAATGCAGGTTCTTCCTTCAAGAGAGCTTCTGTAGCGGTGGCGAATTCGCTCTCTAAGTTGATCAGCCCTTGCGCAGCCAGCCGTTGCGCCAGTTCCAGCATCTTTTCGCGCGGCACATTGACATACTGGCAATCATAAGGATGGGCAACGCTTACGGGAGCTCCTTTATTGTCCGTTTTTGCGCCCAGCCAAAAGACCCGGCGTTTCATCAGCTCCAGCACATCCTGTTCCTGCTGTGACGGAAACTGAATGCGCTTGTTGGCAAAACTGTAAAAACGCGTGGTTACATGGACCGGCTGCAGCTTGCCTGATCTCACGAACGCCAGCTGGCCGTTATCGATGGTCTTGCGAATAGCGTTGACCACCAGACCCTCGGCGTGTTCCGGTTCCAGCGATCCCAGGGCATCTTTCATGGTCTGCGTCATGCCCACGGCGACCTCCACGTGCAGCCCGTCAGCGCTGCCCAGCAAATCGGCGCGCCCATGCAGCACGAACCAGTCCGCGCCAGAACCGGAAGGATGAAAAGGCCACTTCAATTCAGAAACCTGAATCGGCACGCCGGAAAGAGTCACAAAATTTAAAGGACGATTCACCATGTTTAAACTCGACAATTGATAGATGATTCTAACAATTAGATTTTATAACGAGACAACCCATCTCTTCGCCGGAGCAGCGCCAATGCCCCTTTTCAGCAGCACAGACAGTCCGGAAAAACTCCAGCGGAGCAAATAAAGATCAATACAAAAAAGAAGATCCATGAAAGCAGCCTGTAAAAAGCAAAAGAGCACGCCAACGAAACAGCGTGCTCTCTTCTTAACGTCTTCAATATCGGTCCGCTACATGATGAGTTGTTTCGGCGTGCGGGTGATGGGATGCTGCATCGCCACCAGCTCGTTTTTTACCTGATTCAATCCGTAGACCAGCTGCTCAAACTCGGCCGACATCTTGCGGAAGAGCGGCGCAACCTTGGTGTATTCAAAATGCTCAAATTTAGAGACGATGAAATAGCTTTCCTTGCCGGCCTTCACAAAATCAATCAGGCCTTCCATGCGGCTGCGGCGCATACGGCAGGCATTCAGGCTCTCCGGGAACATGCCGGTAAAAAAGAGCGCATAGTCGCCAATATGTTTACGCACCTGGCGCTCGCGGTCAAAAGAAGGCGCAGGGCCGTAAACGGGATCAGACTCCAGGATCATCTCACCCAGATCAAACAACGGACGGCCTTCGGCGTCCTTCACTTTGTATAGGTTTTCTGCTTCGCAGAATTCCGCCAGCAGGTTGGAGACATACGCCTGGACTTCAGTGTTGCGCACGCCAACCTCATCATAGTTTCTCTCAACAACTTCCTTGAAGAACCTCTGTATCGCACTCGATTCAGGAATCACCTTTTGCCCCTTTCCGCGAACTGCCGCTTCCGCCGGACGAAATACAACTGTCACCATCGGCGAAAAATCGGCAAGTTTGGGGAACGCTGATCAATATGAGTGCAGTATCGGCAGTTTGGTTATCCAGGGCAAGTACTTTGTGAGATCACTTTGCACTTTGGCAGCAAGCCTGTTGGAGTGCTAAACACGGATGGACAATGACCAAGCGGGTTGAGCGCTTGCAGCTCAACGCAAACGCTTAACCGCCAAGTTGTCTCTTTACCAGATCGCTCACCGTTTTGCCTTCCACGCGCGCGCCGGTGGCTTGCAGCCTGGCCATCACATTTTTCATGACCGTGCCCATGTCCTTGAGCGTAGGCGAACCCATCTCCGCAATGGTGGCTTTCACCGCTTCTGCAATCTGCTCTTCGCCCATGGCTTTAGGCAGGTAGCTTTCAATCAATTTGATCTCCGCCGCTTCTTTGTCCGCCAGCTCCTGGCGTCCGCCTTTCGTGAATTGCTCAATCGAGTCGCGGCGCTGCTTGATCAGCGTGCTCAATATCTGCTGGACTTCTTTGTCGTCAAGCGGGGCGCGCTTATCTACTTCCTTGTTTTTGATGGCGGACTTCACCATGCGCAATGTTGAGAGACGCAGCTCTTCGCGTCCACGCATTGCCTCGACCATATCTTTTTGTATCTGCTCGCTGATGCTCATCGATGGAATCCTCTCAAGTGAAAAAAGAGATTATAAGCTCTGTGGCTTCATTGCTTCCGCTTCCATCACCGCAGTATGATCGGGCCTTCCGGAGACGCTCATGGAACCGCTGGCCCTGATTCTGAACATTGCCATTCTTGTTGGCATAGTTGGGATCGTGGCGTATTGGGTACGGCGCTTTGCCGTGTTTCTTGGATACAAGGCTATCCAGCCGGATGTG
>DAHUXF010000153.1 GCA_027307295.1 Acidobacteriaceae bacterium | reverse complement strand
TAAATGGTTTCAGAAATCCGCTGAACAAGGATGTGCTGAAGGCCAGACAAACCTCGCTATTGCTTATACAAATGGTCGAGGGGTCGAGAAGAATGACGCTGAGGCAGCAAAGTGGTATCGAAAAGCCGCGGACCAGAGGCATACAATCGCCCAGGGTCAAGCTGCATGAGTCGGGTCGTTGTAGAGCACATTCTGATCCGGCAGCCGATTAATGCTGTTCGCAAAGACTGGGCGGAAATCTGTGTCACCGCACCTGTGCCTCCATTCCATATACAATCTGATGCATTATGGGTGAGGATCGAGGCATGAAACAGCGCTGCCCCGTATCGTGTGTCACGTGGCGGTGTATTTCCAGATTCACCTTCATCTTGATCCTGGGATGTATCGGTTGCGGCAAGCCGCCAATATTTCACATTGTGGCGCGCAATGAACTGGCGAATCCAAGCGAACGGTACAAGATCTTTCTCAAAGGGCGGGACCTGGGAACGGTCACCGGCAGGGGCACGTTCGAATTTGACGCGGAGGGCCGGAGGGGTGACACCTTCCAGGACATGCAGCCCCAGGACATCGAGGTCAAAATCCCGTGGGTTTGCGGATGGGTGAAAACATATTTCGCTTTGTATCTGGCCCGTCCTGACGAGATAGAACGCGCCCGGGCAGAACACCGCGCCGTCCAGGCAAGCATGAATCTCTCCTACATGCCGCCAGCTTTCGATTGGGTCACGATCTTTGTGGATAACCGTGGCGGTCCGCCACAAACGGTTTCGATTGGCGAATTGCAAGAACAGGTGCCAGCAGGAGCGGCACAACGCGTGCTTTTGCCACATTCAGACGGTTGCGACAAGGCTAAGGATGTGCGCCTTAATGAAGAGATTGTGGCACCGGTCAACACCCGCCAAACCCTGTTGATCGACGTCACGCATTCGCACTGCTATCGTGTCGAATGGGCGGGCTACGGCTTCGATGACTCGGGCCACGGCAAAACAATCTATCAACCACGCCCCTTCCAGTTCCTGGACAGCAACCCGGACTTTTTTATGGAACCTCTGCCAGGATCAGTGGTAACCGCAGGGATGGGCACCGTGCGCGATACGCTTAAGGACGTAGCCTGCCCTAAGCGTGTTCGTTAGGCGCGGTCGTGGCTTCCGCCGATCTTAATCCGAAAGCCATCACCCAATGGACGCGCGGCCATCGCTACGCCCAAGACCGCCCACGTGCCCGGTGCCCGTGAGGCATTGTGCACTCCACGCCGATTCAATAAGCGCTCTTCGTTGCCGGGATGGGATCAAGCCTAGCCTGTCCGCTTGCTGCTGGCTCGCCGGAGCTTCGGCTTGGGCTTGCTTTTGCGGTTGAGATTAAGCGCCACCGCAGCGCGGATGAGATCCTTCAAGGCCACCTCATCGATCTTGTCGCCTTCGTGGATGTCGATCGCGCGCCTGACATTCCCTTCGAGGCTAGAGTTAAATAAGCCGACTGGATCTTTCAACGCGGCGCCTTTGGCAAAGGTCATCTTGACGACGTTCTTGTACGTTTCTCCCGTGCAGACAATGCCGCCGTGGGAAAATACGGGAGTCCCCGGCGATCTCGGCTTGACCCACTTCACCTCTTCGATCATCTCAGGGTCTGCCGCGTGTATGATCCCGCGCACTTTCGCCAGCGTCTTCCCGCGCCAGTCCCCAAGTTCCTTGATCCTCGCGTCGATGATTGCAGAGGCAGATTCCACCGGGGCCCCCACGGCGCCCGGTGTTGGCTTTGTGGTGTGGCTGACCGGTACGCGCTTTTTCATGCACACCTCCAACTCTCACCTAATTTAGTTCCGCTGAGCGTAAACCTGCAACCTCCGCCAGCGGAAGTCTCTTCTGGTTCGATCAGTCGATGGTTTCATGAACAGAAGGTCATCAGCTAAACCGCCTCACGCCTTAAGTACCTATTGTTTCTGTCCAGATTCTGTTTTGCTGGTGTATGATCTCCGCGCTCACTAGTAGCTGAAAGCTTTATTTTTCGGAGGGAAACAGTATGCAATCCAGATGTTTCGGTTTCCTGATCTTTGTTACCCTTTTTGTAACATGCGCGGCTTGGGGCCAAGTTATCCAAAGCGCACCGGCACAGAATTCCCCTGCCCAGCCTGTTCCCCAATCTGCGCCGCAGTCTGGCCACACGGGTGGCGGCGATTTTTCCGACGTTACTAATCCCGATCCTACGAAGGTAGTGCCAAAGGATACGATCATCGTCAAAGGCGCATGGTCAAGCGCCAGCGATTCCACAACTCCTTTGCCGGAAGGTAGCGCCGTTACCAACAACGTCTTCACCAGCCGGTATTTTGGCATCGCTTACCCCCGCCCCCCAACTGGGTGCAAAAATTCACGCCTCCGCCCCCGTCAGAGACCGGGAATTACGTCCTGGCACAGATCGGGCGGCCAGACACCTATAAAGGCGAGGACAAAGGCAGTATCCAGTTTGAGGCCCATGACATGTTTTTTACGCCCATCCCCGCGGCCAATGCGCGGCAGTTCGTGAATTACTCCAAGGACCATCTGGAGGACTACTATCAAGTGGAGCTGAAGCCCGCGCAGACCACCATTGGCGGTCTGCCCTTCACCTTCTTTGCCTATTGGTCTCCAGCGGCGCAACTGCACTGGTATGTGCTGGCCACCCAGATTCGCTGCCACACGGTGGAAATCGTATTGATGAATCGCGATACCAAGGCGCTGGAGGAATTGGTCCGGGACATGAACAGCAAAATGAAGCTGCCGCCTGAAACTGGCCCTGCCGGTGGCACGGGCGGAGGCAATGTTCCTGTGTGCATCAAGGATTACGCCAACGGCGGAAACGTGATGGAGCGGATTGACCCCGTGCTTACGCAGCGCAGATATAACGCAATCCCTGTGCGCGTCGTTATCGATAAACAAGGCAAGGTCAAGCACATTCACTTTCTGAGCGCATTTCCGGATCAGGAAAAAGCCATCAGTGATGCTCTTAAACTGTGGAAGTTCAAGCCTTATGAGCGCGATGGACAACGGCTGGAAGTGGAAACCGGCATCATGTTTGGGCGCGCGTCCCTTCCCGTGGCCCCACGAGCCCAGACGACGACCAATTGACCAGGCCTGAAGTGATCAGAGAAGTGTTTGGCAGTTGGGCAAGTGGTAACACAAATTGAACGTCAGACGCCGGAAGCAAAGTCAGGTGAACTAACTATGTACAGGTAGTCAATGACTTAGCTCCTAGTGGCAAGTTCCATTTTGGGCCACTCCAAATTAGCTCTTGACAATCAATGATGGAGTGCTAAGATTCGCCCCGGTTTCAGGTACTCTGCCGTCCTCTAGTTCTTCCCCTTGGGCTGTTCCTGAGCAGAATAACCGGAAACTCCTCCACATCGAAAGTCGCGACTTTTCCATCAGCCAAAGCTGCTGTAACAGGTGCGACTAACGAAGTTTATTCAAAAAACCGTGGTGGGGTGCTTCTCTTGCCGTGAATGTTTCCTCAGCGCGTCTGTCAGAGTGCGGGGCGGACATATCATCACCTGATCATTACCCATCCTCAACCATTCTTTCGGAAACACCGTTTGTCCTGGAATACCGTCCGGCGGAGTCCATACTTGCCAGGGAATCTGCAAGGACGCTTTTCTATCCCTTCACCAGAGGTGTGAGGAAAAGGAAAAAAATGAGTACAGCTATGGGTGATACCCAAGGAGGAATCTGGATGAAACTTCTGAAGTTCGCTTCTGTTTCTGCATGCTTGTCGGCGCTGTTGCTTGTGGGACCGGCGTCTGCGCAAGTCAATGATCCCGGTGTTCGTAGCACGACGGGAGTCAACGCTGGCCAGCCGCTGGCCTCGATCAGCGCAAACGCCAACGATTTGGCTTTTTTCCAAACCGGACTTGCGCAATTCTCAGAGCACCAGACAGTGACCGGAGATAACCCCGGCCTCGGACCAAGGTTCAACCTCGATGGATGCGGAGGATGCCATTCACAACCGGCCATCGGTGGATCTAGCCCGTCCGCCAATATCTTCCCCAATGTCGGGCCTAACCCCCAAAGCCAGGTAATCGCCAATGGCGTGGTGAGCAGCGCCACCAACACCATCCCATTTTTCGTCACGGCCACCGGCCCGGTGCGTGAAGCCCGGTTCCCATTCTTCTTTAACGCCAACGGTACGGCCAATCTCAATAATCCTAACGGCGGGGTAGAGGACCTGTTCACCGTAAGCGGCCGCTCCGATGCCGGGGCCTGCAGCCTGCAGCAGCCCAGCTTCGCTGCTGCCAATGCCGCCAACAACCTCATCTTCCGCATTCCCACGCCGGTATTCGGCTCTGGCTTGATCTCAAACATTGACGACTCAACCCTTCTGAACAATCAGGCAGCCCAGGCGGGGAACCGTTTTGGTGTGGCCGGAAGCTTTAACCGCAACGGAAATGACGGCACCATCAGCCGCTTTGGCTGGAAGGCGCAGAACAAGTCGCTGTTGCTCTTTGCCGGTGAGGCCTACAACGTGGAAATGGGCATCACCAATGAGATCTTTATGCAAGACCGTCCGCTGCCGGGAGAAGATGGCGCCGGTGGTTCCGGTGGACTTGGCCTTCCAGCCAATTGCCTGAACCTCGCCGGAGTCGGTTACCCTGAAGACATCACCCACTCTGACGGCACCAATGCCTCCACCTCTGCCAGTGACATCACCTTGTTTAAGGTTTTCATGGAGGATCTTGCTCCGCCTACGCCGTCCACGTCGGTTCCCGGCGGCGCAACCTCAATTGCCAATGGCCGCGCTCTCTTTAGTGCCGTTGGCTGCGCGGTCTGCCATACGCCGTCGCTCGCTACCCAGCCCTCGCACCTGACGTCGGGTTTGGGCAACGCTACCGCTAACCTGTTCTCCGATCTTGAGGTCCACCACATGGGCACGGGCCTGGCGGATAACGTTTCGCAAGGCGGGGCAGGCGGAGACCAGTTCCGCTCAGCGCCGTTGTGGGGTTTGGGACAGAGAATCTTCTTCCTCCACGATGGCCGCACCAACAACCTGATCACTGCCATCAACGCCCACGGCAGCAACGGATCGGAAGCCAACACCTCACTCAACACTGCCGCCGCACTGAGCTTCAGCCAGCAGCAGGACTTAATAAATTTCCTGCGCTCCCTGTAGCTTTTTCTTGCTGTTCATTCCCGGCGAGACACAAGCGTGTCTCGCCATTTTTTCTGTGCCGGGGCTTGCATACGCAGCAACACCGTGAGAGTCTCATGGTTCCACTGAATCTTTCTGCGGGTGTGTTGCCAGAGAATGGATTTGCAGAAAAAAAGCTCAGGTGTCTCTGCCGTGGTCCTTGCTGCCGGCATGTCCAGCCGTATGGGCAGTCCCAAGCAGTTGCTGCGCATTGAAGGCAAGCCGGTTCTGGAACTCACGCTGGACAACGTGCGTGCATCCTCTGTAGATGAAATGGTGCTGGTCCTGGGATTTGCGGCAGACACTATTGAGAAGGAAGTTGCCACTCAGGGCGTAAGAATTGTCCGCAATGATGTATTCCAGGAGGGCATGGGCAGATCACTGCGTGCCGGATTGGCCGCCCTGGATCAAAACGCGCGCGCCGCCCTGATCGTGCTGGCGGACCAGCCATTTGTCCGGGCAGCTACGCTCGATAGGCTGATGGAGTTCCATCAGGCATCTGGGGCCCAGATCGTGATTCCCACCTACACAGGTTTTCGTGGCAATCCAGTGCTGCTGGACCGCTTCGTTTTTCCTGAGCTGAACGAATTGAGCGGCGACGTTGGGTGCCGGGCGATCTTTGGCACTCATACTGAAAATATCCGCAAGCTTCCTGTGGACGATGCCGGCATATTGCTGGACATTGACAGTCGAGAAGATTTCCAAAAGCTGGGCAAGTCTGCCGGGGTAGATAGCTTTGGTAATGTGCTAATAGAAAGCACTGAAGCTGTTCCCACAGGCGCGCCTGAACTGATCCTGGTTGGCCGCGATGCCGTGGTCCAGGCGCTGACGAAGTTCGGGCGTGTCTTGAACTTTGTCGTCACGATTGTCGATCCGTTTCTTCCTCTGTCAGATATGCCAGAGGCCCATCGTGTCTTGCACGCGCTGGATTTCTCACAGCTGCCGGTGGCGGAAGAACGGTATGCGGTTGTAGCCAGCCGGGGGCAGTTCGATGAAGAGGCGGTGGCCCAGGCATTGAATGCAGATATTTCCTATGTTGCGCTGCTGGCCAATAAAAGACGGGCCCAGGAACTCATGGAGAGCCTTCGCAAGCAGTCGGTTCCGCCAGAAAAACTGGCGGGGGTTCGCGCTCCGGCGGGGCTGGAAATTGGCGCTGAGAGCCCGGAGGAAATCGCTTTGAGCATTATGGCGGAGATTGTAAAAGCTCGGAAGCGGCCCAGGAATGAGTTGATCGAAAAGTAAACTATTCGGTTTTTCTAGTATCGCACTGCCGGATGACTTTATCCGATAGCTCGCGATGCTCAGTCGCGGAGGCAGCAGCTTCACCTGCATGCTTAAGAGCGCCTCCACTTCCGCCGCGCCGCAACGCCACAATCTGGCTTATAACGCTCAGTGCGATCTCTTCAGGACCGGCGGCATGGAGATCAAGGCCCGCAGGGGCAAAAACCCGCTCAACCTTTTCCGGTGGCATGCCTTCAGCCAGCAGGTAGTCCAGGACCAGCCGCGAACGGTGGGCGCTGGCAATCAGCGCAACGTAGGCGGCCTCGCCTTCCAGGGCCCTTTGCAGCCAGAGATGGTCATTCTTATGCAGGGTGGCGATGACCACAAACGTTTCCGGGCCAAAGGCAATCTCAGTGACACCGAAATCCTTAGTGATAATGCGCTGGGCATCGGGGAAGTGTTCGCGGTCCGCGAGCGGATCATGCACGGTGACGAAGAAATTCATGAGACGCCCAAGGATCGCCAACGTCTCAGCGATGCGGCCATGTCCGGCAATCACCAGCTCCGGTTGAGGAAGCACG
>DAHUXF010000152.1 GCA_027307295.1 Acidobacteriaceae bacterium | reverse complement strand
GCTCGCGCCGACCGTCCTTCTTGATCACCATGTAGGGGATTTCGTCGATGCGCTCATAGGTGGTGAAGCGCTTTTCGCATTTCAGGCACTCGCGCCGGCGGCGGATTGATTCGCCTTCCTTGCTCTCACGCGAGTCCACCACTTTGTCATTCTCGAACCCGCAAAACGGACATTTCATCGTATATAAACCGCACTCTACCCGGTTTGTCTCTATTGAATTGTAACAGGCAGGCAGCCGGCTCCCGGCGCAAGTTCGCATTACTGCCCCTGCAGATCGTCGCTCTCCAGGGCCTTCTCTTCTTCTTCCAGGCTCTCTTCTTCAATCTGCATCAGGGAAATATGTTCTGACCGCGCCAGCAGGAGTCCGGCGGGAATGACTGACATGAAAGTGACCAGCCACAGCATGATGCCGCAACTGGTGGCGATTTCCGGAGGCAGATTGAAGACTCCTTTGAGCATCCCGATGGTAGCGAGTTGCGATCCGCCACCCACCACCGGCAATTGCAGTATTCCGCCCACTACGCTGGCTGCCGTCAGCAGAAAGACGCCGGAAAGAGTCATGTTGGCGAGCTGTGGGGCCCTGTGCAGATGATAAGCATGGGTCACGGCCATATAGGCGAATCCAATAAAGAGCCAGATCACAAGTGACAGGCTGCACAGTTGCAGAAAAGATCTTATGTCTTTGACTGTGTTCAGCCCTTCTCCAAACGCGTGTACCCGGTGCCCCACGGCGCGCCCTGCCTGCGGAGAAATTTTTCCGAACAGGCGCGTAAAAAATGCGGCCGCAAGCTCTGGGTTCTTGCGTACACTCAATGCCACCATGGCGGCCAGGATTACTCCGCCGAGGAGAGCAAAGCCAAAGGCTTCAAAGACGGTGAAAGAAGTGAAAGCATGGCCCAGGAACATTCTTTTGGGTGCATCGGCAAAGCCGGGCAGTTGCCGTAACTCGTCCCGCGACCACAGAATGTTCACAGCCATAATTAACACAAACGCGCCGGTATCAAAGATGCGCTCCACCGTCCAGACCGCCAGCTGCGATGACATGCTGAGGTTTTGCTTGCGTGCAATCAGATAGGGCCGGATGAACTCTCCCGGACGCCCCAGCAGCGCCAGCCCGGCAAAGCCGATCATGGTGGGCGCTACCAGGTCTGAACTTTTGGCGCCTTCACATACCGGACGCAGCAGGATTTTCCAGCGCACCGCACGGAGAATGTAGTCGGCATAGATCAGCGCCACGCCGGCGATCAGATAGAACTTGTTCGCGGTATGTGTGGCTGCCCAAAAACGGTTCCAATCGAATTTCTTCCACGTCCTGACCTGCAGATAGATCAGAGCAGCCAGTATGACCAGCACCATCGCCGTGATAAAAAATCTTTTTTTGCTCATGAGGAGTGAAGCGCCTTGTAAGGGCCAACCGGCGGGCTGACTTAACTTATTGTTCTATCACTTTGCTGCTGGGCGGGGCTAGTTGTCCTGCTGATGCTGGCTGGTTGCAGGCTGGACCTGGGTTTGGTTGTTCACGAATTTTGTATTGGCGGTCTTTACATTAGCGGTTTTTGAATTAATGGCGCTGGTGTTTCCAGCATTGGCATGTAGAACTTTCTTATGCACAGCTTTTGCTGGCGCAGGGCCTTTGCGGGCGGTCATGTTCGCGTTTGCCGCCGTTTTCATCTGGGCAGTCTTTTTGGCATTGAAGTCGCGGACAATCTTAGCCACGTATGCGCGGGTTTCCCGGTAGGGCGGGACGCCATGATATTGATCGACGCGATGCGCTCCAGCGTTGTACGCTGCCAGGGCCTTGATGGGATCGTCGTGGTAAAGATTGAGCAGGGCGCTCAAGTGGGCCGTGCCGGCTTCCACGTTAGCTTTTGGGTCAAACGGGTCGGTCACTCCCAGCCGCGCTGCCGTGCCTGGCATCAACTGCATCAGCCCCAGAGCGCCCTTCGGTGAGATGGCGCGTGGCTTGAAGTTGCTCTCTGCTCGGATGACGCTGGCAACAAAGTCCGGGTCCAGGTGGTTGCGGCTGCTGGCTTCGCGGACCAGTTGATCCAGATCGACAACCGTGGCTGGTTGCGGTGTAACGCCATTTGCCATCGGCTGCGGCTGAATTGTTGATTGCGGCTGAATCGTTAGTCCTGGCTGGACCAGCGGCTGAGGCTGAATCGTTGATCCTGGCTGAATCACCGGCTCTGGCTGAATCAAGGGCGGTTCTTCCTGCTCAAAAGAAGCGATCTGGTCTGTGGCGATGTCCAGAAAACCGGTGCTGGTGTAGAGCCGCGTCAGGGTTCCGTTTTGTTCTTTGCGCTCAAAGCGAAGAGAGAAGCCATTGCGCAACACGGCCAGCTCGCCGGCAAAAGCAGAAAGCTGCGCCAGCAACAAAATAGTCCCGATGGTGAATGGCCGCAAATATCTCATTAGCACAAGCAAGACAGCTATTTTGACCCAATCAGCAGTTGAAAGCCAGCCCCAAAACCTCTTTCAGGGCAAGGGCCACGCCGTTTTCAGAATTGCTGGCCGTCACTTTCCAGCCATTTTGCTTCAGTTCCATAGATGCATTTCCCATAACAACCGGAACTCCCGCAAATTCAAGCATTTCCAGATCATTATAGTTGTCGCCGATGGCCATGATCTGCTCCCGGGGAATGCTATGGTGTCGGGCCCACATGCGTAAAGCATGGCCTTTGGAACAAGTGTGATTCAGAACGTCCAGAATACACAGGTCGCGATGGTCATATTGCGTCTTCATGATGGTGATTTCGCCCAGAAAATCGGCCTGACTAAGCCGCTGCTCGTCTTCTGCCATTCGCCGCACCTGCCCGCAGAACATCGCCTGAATGGGATCTTCTACCAGAGCGTCTTCCAACGGTGAAATGTATTGAATGAACGCTGCATTGGTCTCAATCCAGCGTGAGATGCTCCGGTGCAGCTCCTCAAAACGCTCCAGCACCAGCGCATTATTGCCTTTGCGGTCAAAGGTGAGCACCGCATTGCCGCGGACTTCATGCATGTGGCGGATGAGTTTGGCGGCAGTTCCCGCCGGCAGACGGTCCGTATAGAAGTCCTGGCCGTGGCTGGAGCGAATCACTGCGCCGTTGGAGCTGATCAACCATGCCGGAATGCCGATCTCATGTGCCACCGGCAAAGCGTAATCATGTCGGCGGCCTGTCGCCAGCATAATTTCCACTCCAGCGGCGTGGGCTGCCCGCAACGCTGCAAGGTTCTCAGCGCTGAGTTTGGATTGCTGGTCCAGCAGGGTGCCGTCAATATCCAGGGCCAGCAGGCGGATGGCTTGTGGGTTCACTCACTTCTATATTAACTTCGGCAGGCGTAAACCACGAACATTGTCATGTTAATTAACGTGAAATTTGAAACTTGAAGACGCACCCATCTACCGGTTATCAGTTGTTCCGTATAGTTATAAAGATGGCTAGCCTTGCCGAGCTTTGCGCGAACGCCCGTGTAGCCGTGCGTCGCCCGGGAGAGCCAAACCCGCAGGGCAAGTGTGTTGTTTACTGGATGCAGCGCTCCCAGCGGGCGCTCGACAATCCCGCCCTTGAGGTTGCCGTGCAGGCCGCCAATCTGCTGGGTAAACCCTGCGTCGTATTCTTTGCGCCGGTTCCGTTCTATCCTCATGCCAATCTCCGTCATTATCGCTTTCTGAACCAGGCAATCCCTTCGATCGCACTGGGATTGAAAAAACGCAACCTAGGTTTTGTGCTGCGCCGGTATCCCGACCATCGCCTGCTGGAATTTTGCGACGAGATCAAGCCGGCCCTGGTAGTCGGTGATGAGAATCCCCTGCGCGGGCCGGAGCACTGGCGGCAAGTGGCTGCGCAAAAGCTGCGGACGCCGTTCTGGACGGTAGATGCCGACGTGATTGTTCCATCGCGCCTTTTGATGAAAGAACAATATGGCGCATATACGGCCCGCCCGGTCATCCGCAGATTGCTTCCGGAATTTTTAAGGCCGGTGGGCAATACGCGTGCTCAGGTTCGCTGGCGTCTGCCGCGAGGGCTGCGGTGTTTGCCCTATGACGCTGACATTACAGATGGCTGGAAGCTTAATCGCACGGTGGAGCCGGTTGAAGCGATGCAAGGCGGGACGGACCATGCCATGCGGCGGCTCAAAAGTTTTATCAGGAGCGGGCTCGCGACCTATGACCATGACCGTAACCGTCCGGAGTGCGAAGGCACCAGCATGCTTTCAGCCTATCTGCATTTTGGACATATTGGGCCGCATACGGTTGCCCTGGCGATTGAAAAGGCTGCCGCGCCCCGCGCCGCCAAAGACGCCTTTCTGGAGCAGTTGATTGTGCGCCGTGAACTGGCCATCAATTTTGTCCGCTTCAATGAAAATTATGACAACTTTGAATGCGCTCCGTCCTGGGCGCACAAAACTCTGGCCGATCATGCTGGGGATGCCCGCAAGATTTATTCAGAAAGCCAGCTGGAAGCCGCTCAAACGCACGACCCGTTGTGGAATGCCGCGCAACGGCAGATGGTGATCACCGGCTTCATGCACAACTATATGCGGATGTACTGGGCCAAGAAAATTCTGGAATGGAGCAAGACCCCGGCGCAGGCCTTTCAGACAGCGATTTACCTGAATGATAAATATGAACTCGACGGCCGCGATCCTAACGGCTATGCCGGGATTGCCTGGGCCATTGTGGGCAAGCATGACCGGCCCTGGTTTGACCGGCCAGTTTTCGGCTCGGTTCGCTACATGTCGTTCAACAGTACATCCAAGAAATTTGATAGCAGGCGCTATATTGCGAACGTGGAAGCCTTGCAAAGCAAAAAGAAACTCCGGCGGAAGACAAAGTCCGCCGGAGTTTGAACGGCTCGTCTCAGGTTTTTATTTACATTTTATGTTCAACGGCAGCGCCGCTGTGCTGCGTGAGGATTGATCTGCGTTCTGGAACCATTGCGCTTCAGGCCGTCCGGCACAACAAGTGATAAAAGGTTCGCAAAGACCGCCGGGGCCGCAGTCCGCATTTGTTTCACAGGGAAAACCGCAACTGCATCTGCACGTTCCACGGGATTTGGCAGCTGCATCCACTGTTGGAAGCAACTCGGCAGAAAAAACACTTTTCAGTGAGAGATCCGGCATCAGGTAAGTGCGGATCGCATGAACGGAACTTGCCGCCGGTTGATCGTTCGGCGCCGCTGCCGAAGCTGTGGAGAATGCCATGAAAGCAACAGCAGCAAACAGCATTGCCTGCAAGAGAGTCGAGCGTGAAAACATAAGCGATCTCCTTTCAGAAGCTTGCGTTCAGCTCCAATAGAAAAAGCCGCAAGCGCCTGCTCCTCGCGGCATTGTATCGTGCATTACGGCCCATGTTTTGAACATATCTTGCCAATGTGCCTGATTCTTGCAGCAATACTTCAATAGATTGCACAAAGTAGCTGCAAAAGCAGTGCATTTGGGACCTCCATCAGGGAAAGCATGCACCTTTAACCGGAATGGCGCATCTTAATACGCTAGAGTCTGGGGGAGTACATGCAAAGTGCTCGTGATTTATTTCTGCACGAACTGGCGAATCTACGCGACGCCGAACAAAAACTAGTGGATCTGAGAGAACAAGCCGGCAACGCTGTGAGTCTATCGCTACGGAGAGCATTTGCTTCCCATCTGGCTCAGGCCCAACAACAGGGAGAGCGCTTACAGCAGGCGTACACGCATCTGGACGAGCAGTCTAAAGCCATGCACTGCATAAATTTGAAAGACCTGTTGGAAGGCCTGGGAAAGTTTAAAAGCGAGGAAGATCCATCGGCTGACACCATAGCTATGTTGGTGCTGCATTCTACCTGGCGCGCAATGAGTCGCTGATCCGGACCCACGCTGCTGACCGTCTCTTCTCCATCTGCTGCCGTCCAAATTTCTACCAGCTCCGGAAAGGTTTGCGCAGCTGACAATAGCTGATAGAATATTTTGTTACCCAACAGCTCATTAAATTATGGAGAACTAGATTTTTATGGCATATGTGATTGCAGAGCCTTGCATCGGGACCAAGGACGCAGCCTGCGTGGATGCGTGCCCGGTTGACTGCATTCATCCCAAAAAGGACGAGCCGCAGTTTGAAAGCGCTGAAATGCTGTTCATTGATCCCGTGGAGTGTATTGACTGTGGCGCTTGTGTTCCGGTGTGCCCAGTCTCCGCCATCTTCGCGCTCGATGATCTGCCGGAAAAATGGAAGGCTTACGCGGAAAAGAACTCCAAACATTACGGACGTTAAGCCCGCGATTTTTTAAGCTCCCAGACGCGCAGTCAACCATGGCTGCGCGTCTTTAATTTTTTTGGCTGCGTTGTATGCTTAGTTGCATGCCCAGACAGTCAGAAGCCCTAATTCTGCGCACGTATCCGTTCCATGAAGCGGACTTGCTGGTGACGTTCTTTACCCGCGCGGAAGGGAAGATTCGCGGAGTGGCCAAGGCGGCCAAAAAGTCCAAGCGCCGTTTTGGCGGCGCGCTGGAGCCGATGACGCACGTTGTGGCGCATTGGGAGGAAAAAGAAAAACAGGAACTGGTGCGGCTGGACTCCTGTGACATTATTACTTCACCGCTGGTCAATGAAATCAACTACCCGCGGGTAGTTGCGCTCAGTTACGTGGCTGAGGTGATTGACCAGCTTCTCCCGGACCGTGAACCCAGCGATGACATCTTTCGCCTGACGCTTACCGTCCTGGGCCATCTCCGGATCGGTTCCATCTGGATGCCTCTGACGTATTTTGATCTGTGGGTGGTGCGCTTGATTGGTTTGCTGCCCGACCTTCATGCGTGCATGATATGCGGCGTAGTGCTGAATGGCAGCCGCGCTTATTTCCATCCCCTGGCGGACGGGCTGCTGTGCGCCGATGATAAGCGCCTGGCCAGCACAGAAATCTCCGCCGATTCCCGTGCTCTGGCCAGTGAGATGTTTCGCGCTCCACTCGACCGTTTTCTGGGAGTTCCCTGGGC
>DAHUXF010000151.1 GCA_027307295.1 Acidobacteriaceae bacterium | reverse complement strand
GTCCTTTTCTATGAGGGTGATACCGCACTGGTTGTACAGCGTTTGGACACAAAAGGCCGGCCCCAAGGGGCGACAACCTTTCGGCAAAGCAGCGGCGATGTGAGTATCAGGTCTCGCCTTGAAGAATTCTTTTGATCAGAGGGGCGAGCGACAGCCGCGTGTGGGGCCACGACCTTGCTTGCCCGCTGCGACAGAAGGAAGGAGGGCCAGCACGCAAAAAACACTGACGAGTGTATGCTGCCTGATCGTTCCATAGTCGCGGGCATAAAAAGCCATTCCGCGATACGTTAGCGGATGCTTTCGTTAGCGTCAACTTAAATTATGCCAGAACTTTCCGCGAATCTTTCTTCCCGGAACAAAATATCTTCTTCAAACTTTGGTGAGAGCGTTGACTGATGTCCCATGCTTTCCACCAGGGACACGGGAGTTCCAGGTGGAAATTGCGCTACTCCATGCCATGCATGTATGCGGACCGTTCTGCATCGCGCCGGGCATAATACGGATCGCGCGTACTCCTGATGTTGATCAGCGACGGACGAATTCATCTCTTTGCAGGCAATCCGCTGGTCTTAATTGCACCAAATCTGGGCCTCGACGTGGCCATACCGTATGGGTTTACCAACACCCTCCCAACTCTGTTAGACTGCGCTCAACTTCCTTCTAAAGGATGGATTGCTGTGCTGCTGGAGCTGCGTGTTGAAAACTACGCCGTGATCGACAGTCTGGCGATGGAGTTTGCCCCGGGACTGAACCTGCTCACAGGAGAAACCGGCGCGGGCAAATCCATCCTGATAGACGCGCTCTCTTTATTGCTGGGCGATAAAGCTTCCACGGAGATGATCCGCCACGGAGCGGAAAAAGCCGTGGTGAGTGGCGTGTTTGAAGCCGACGAAAAGCGCCTGGCGCGCGTGCTGGAAGAAAATGGCATAGAGCCGGAGGGCAGCCAGATCATTGTAAGGCGGGAAATTGCCGCCGGAGGCAAGGGGCGCACTTTTGTCAATCATCAGCCGGCGACGGTAGCGTTGCTGCGAGCGCTGGCTCCTGTGCTGGCTTCCATCCACGCGCAGAATGAGACGATTCTTGCGTTTGACGCGGCGGCGCGTTTGACCCTGCTTGATGCCTATGCAGGCCACGACCTGAATGATCTGGCGGAGAAATATGCGGCATGGACGGCAGCCCGCGAACGCCTGGCGCAGATGGACCGTGATGAGCAGGACCGTTTACGAATGGCCGACTTATGGAACTTCCAGAAGAAGGAAATTGAGGCAGCCACGCTGGAGCCGGGAGAAGATCAGAAATTAGCGACGGAGAAGCGGGTCCTGGCTAACGCGGAGAAACTTTACACGGCAGCTACAGCAGCGTATCAGGCATTGTATGAAGATGATGCTTCAGCCCTGACGAATATCTCGGGGGCGCGCAAGCATATGGAAGAATTAGCCCGCTTTGACCCGAAATTTTTGGAGACGCTTTCCTCCCTGGAAGCGGCCCGGGCAGCCATTGAAGATGTGAGCGCCACGGCCCGGGATTACGCTGACGGCATTGATGCTTCCCCGGAGCGCCTGGCGGACGTGGAAGACCGGCTGGCGCTGCTGGACAGGCTCAAGCGAAAGTACGGCAGCACCGTGGACGAGGTAATTGCCTACGGTGAAGACGTGGCGCGCAAATTAAATGAACTGGAAAACCGTGAAGACGTGGTGCGCGAGCTGAAGAAGCAGCTTGCCGCAGCGGCTGCGGCCTACCTTTCCGCCGCGCATGCCGTTTCCAAGCGGCGTTACAGCGCAGCGCGCGAGTTGCAAAAGCTGGCGGAAGCGGAGATCAACCAGCTGGCCATGAAGGCGCACTTCAAGATTGAGGTGTCCGGCGCGGACGAGCCTGCGAACTGGACGGCTTCCGGCTTTGACAGCGTGGCCTACCTTATTTCTCCCAATCCAGGCGAGCCGCTCAAGCCAATTGAACAGATTGCTTCTGGCGGAGAACTTTCACGCGTGATGCTGGCGCTAAAAGCCACGGTCGAAGCCGGAAAGACAAGCAAAGGCGGCATACCGCGCACACTGGTCCGCACACTGGTCTTTGATGAAATCGATACCGGCATTGGCGGCCGGGCCGCTGAGGCTGTAGGCAAAAAACTGAAGGCGCTGGCACGCGCCAATCAGGTGCTCTGCATCACGCACCTGCCGCAGATTGCGTCCTTTGCTGACCATCATTATCTGATCGAGAAGCGAGAAGCTTCAGGCCGCACACGGACGATAGTGCGCGCTCTCAGCGCCGCCGAACGGACGGAAGAAATTGCGCGCATGTTGAGCGGAGCCAAGCTGACGGAGACCTCGCGCCAGCATGCGGAGCAACTGCTGAAGGCGAATGGGTGATTCCAACCGCAGATAGATGCAGGCCGGGTCCTCCAAATCGGTCATCTTTCCTGCGATCCATTTCCTGCGATCCATGTCTAAATCCACATATGTAAGGTCCCCCAAAGCCACCCGACCCGTGCCGATGCCATCGAGGCAATCTTTAAAATCAGGACAATCTTTAATAGAGATAACGCAAATTAACAATCGGGAAACACATGAGGCCGAATGCGCAGTGTTTTGCAATGTTGTTCATGCTGGCAGGTGTGATCCAGTGAGCCCGGCTGGCGGGCCTTCTTTTTTGGATCAAATTCATCGGCCAGCCCCTTCAAGGCCTCCCCGTTCACCCTTGGATACTCCCCGGTCACTGCTAAATATCTATGTTTCAAGGAGTTGGCTTGTCCTAAGGGCCTTTTCTGGGATAACTTAGGGGAAGGAAAAAGTGTCTTAAAGGTTATAATCAACAGGATCACATGACACCAGAAGCCAAGACTTTGTTGTTGTTAAAGCCCCGGGGCTTTTGCGCCGGAGTGGTACGAGCTATTGATATTGTGCGCATTGCGCTGGATGCCTTTGGCCCGCCAATCTATGTTCGTAAAGAGATTGTTCATAACCGCTATGTGGTTGAAGAGCTGAAAGCCAAGGGCGCAATCTTTGTTGACGAAGTTTATGAAGTGCCGGATGGGCAACGCCTTATTTATAGCGCCCATGGGGTCTCACCGAGCGTGCGGGAAGCCAGCAAGCTGCGCAATCTGCGGGTGATTGACGCTACCTGTCCTCTGGTGACCAAGGTCCACGTTGAGGCCGTAAAGTACGCCAGAGGCGGCTACAGCATTATTCTGATCGGCCACCATGACCATGATGAGGTCATCGGCACGCTGGGCGAAGCGCCAGATGTAACGCAGGTGGTGGGCAGCGCCAGCGAAGTGGAGCACCTGGAAGTTCCTGATCCAACCCGCATTGCTTATATCACCCAGACCACGCTGAGCCTGGATGAAACCACAGATGTAATTGAAGCTTTGCGCAAGAAGTTTCCTTTGATTGAAGGCCCTCATGCGCAGGACATCTGCTATGCCACGCAAAACCGGCAGACGGCAGTTAAGGACGTTGCGCACCAGGCCGACCTGCTGCTGGTCGTGGGATCGGAGAACAGTTCCAATTCAAACCGCCTGGTGGAAGTCTCCACCAATCTGGGAACGCCTTCCTATCTGATCGATACAGCGGACGATATCAAGCCGGAGTGGCTGAACGGGAAAAAGAATGTTGCGCTCACCGCGGGCGCTTCAGCTCCGGAAATTCTTGTAGAGCAGGTAGTGGAATTCTTAAAGCAAAAAGGCTTTACCACCATTCGGGAAGTTGAGGTCATGCCGGAGAACGTCCGTTTTGGCCTGCCCCCCGAGATTGTGGAGGCGATTGCAGCAGCACCTGCTGTGTCGGAGTAAGCATGGGCAAGAACTTGGGCGCGCAACCTGCGCAGATGTTTTTTGGAAAAATCGATGGCATGCTGGGCCGCGTCTCATATGGCATTGAAAAAGCGCGTGCCTACTTGTTCTCCAAGCAGCATGAAGATGGATATTGGTGTGGAGAGCTGGAAGCCGACACTACGCTGGAATCCGACTACATCGCCATTCACACTCTGCTGGGGACCGGCAATCGCAGCCGCATGGAGCGCGCGGTGCCGGAGATCATTCGTCATCAGAACCCGGATGGCGGATGGCCGATTTTTGCCGGCGGCCCTTCCAATATCAGCGCTTCGGTAAAGGCTTATTTTGCCCTGAAGCTGATGGGTTATAAAGCTGACCACCCGGTGCTGGAAAAAGCGCACAAGAAGATATTGGAGCTGGGCGGCGCCACCGAGTGCAATACCTTCACCAAGATTTATCTGTGCTTTCTGGGTCAGTATGACTGGGAAGCCGTGCCGGCGATTCCGCCGGAGATTGTGCTTTTTCCCACATGGGCATGGTTCAACCTGTATGAAATTTCGTCCTGGTCGCGGGCCATCCTGGTTCCGCTCTCCATTGCCTATGCCAAGAAGCCGTTCAAGAAAATTCCGGCTGAGATGGGCATTGACGAATTGTTCATCGGCGGCCGGCATGGCCGGCATCTGCACCTGAAGTGGAGCCAGAAGAAGATTTCCTGGCGGAATTTTTTCCTGGTACTGAACCGCGTCGTACATTTTTGCGAGCGCTTCAACATCCGCCCGCTGCGGTATATGGCCCTCCGGAAAGCGGAGCGCTGGATGCTGGAGCGGTTTGAAAAGTCGGATGGTCTGGGCGCCATTTATCCAGGTATTTTGAATTCTATTATTGCCCTGCGTTGCCTGGGCTACTCCACGGACGATCCGCAGGTGATCCGCGCGCTGGATGAATTTGAAAAGCTGGGCATTGAAGAAGCCGGCATTCCTGACCATTCCGAGCCCACGTTCCGCATGCAGCCTTGCATGTCACCCGTGTGGGACACGGCTTACGCCATGTTTGCCCTGGGCGACAGCGGCGTGCCGAAAGATGATCCACGATTGCTGAAAGCGGCGGACTGGATATTGAGCAAGGAAGTCCGCAGCAAAGGCGACTGGGCAGTCAAAGTCCCCAATGTGGAGCCAGGCGGCTGGTACTTTGAATTCAACAATGAGTTTTACCCCGACGTGGACGATTCGGCCATGGTGCTGCTGGGCCTGGATAAAGTTGAAAATCCACGTGAGCGTTACCAGCATGACGTGTGCGAGCGCGCCCTGAACTGGATTTTTGCCATGCAGTGCAAGAACGGCGGATGGGCGTCATTCGACAAAGACAACACGCGCATGGTTTTTCAGCATATTCCCTTTGCCGATCACAATGCCATGCTGGACCCGCCGACGGTGGATATCACGGGCCGCGTACTGGAGATGCTGGCCGCCTATGGCATCACCAAAGACGATAAGCGGGTCAAAAAGGCCATCAAGTTCATCCTGAGCGAGCAGGAACCGGATGGGGCCTGGTTTGGACGCTGGGGCGTGAACTACATTTACGGAACTATGTTGGTGCTGCGCGGCCTGCAGGCCATGGGCGTGGACCATCATGAGCCTTATATCCAGCAGGGCGCGGAGTGGCTGCGGATGGTGCAGAACGCTGATGGAGGCTGGGGCGAGACCTGCGGATCGTACGATGATCCCACGACCCGTGGCATTGGTCCAAGCACGCCTTCACAAACCGCGTGGGCTGTCATGGGATTGCTGGCCGCAGGCGATACGCGCAGTGAATCTGTACAGCGCGGAATTCTGTATCTGTTGGAGACACAGCGTCCGGATGGGCATTGGGACGAGGAATACTACACAGGCACGGGCTTCCCACGAGTGTTTTATCTGGCGTACCACTTGTATCGCGATTATTTTCCACTGATTGCGCTGGCCAATTATCAACGCGAGTTCACTGAACTGGAACGTGAAGGCAGCGTGGGATACAAGAGGGGATAAAAGTTTTTGCATGGTCGTTGCCGCCGGGACGATCAAAAATCGCAGGCGGATGCGCCTGCGGTCCATAAAAAAGTTTCATCAGTAAGTAATGGACTGGGTTAACACAACGAACTTTCAGGGAGACATGATTTGCCGGTACCTATTTCACAGATGTGGACGGTCGCGACGTACGTCCTGAAGCAAAAAATTGCGGGGCGCAAGCGCTACCCTTTTGTGCTGATGCTCGAGCCGCTTTGCCGCTGCAATCTGGCGTGCGCAGGCTGCGGGAAGATCCAGTATCCGGCCCACATCCTGAAAAAGGAGCTCACGCCGGAGCAGTGCTTCCGCGCGGTGGAGGAATGCGGCGCGCCCATGGTGTCGATTCCGGGCGGCGAGCCGCTGATGCACTCGCAGATCGGCCAGATTGTGGAAGGGTTGGTGGCGCGGCGCAAATACATTTACCTGTGTACCAACGCGCTGCTGCTCAAAGAAAAGCTCGATCTCTTTAAGCCCAGTAAATATCTCACGTTCTCTGTCCATGTGGATGGCGAGCGGGAGCACCATGATTTTTCCGTGTGCCGTGAAGGCGGCTATGACCAGGCTATTGAAGGTATGAAGGAAGCGCTGAGGCGCGGTTTCCGCGTGACCACCAACACCACGCTGTTTGATGGAGCCGATCCTAACAGCGTGCGCCAGCACTTTGACCAGATGATGGAACTGGGCGTGGAAGGCATGATGCTTTCCCCCGGATACTCCTATGACAAGGCCCCGGATCAGAAACATTTTCTGGGCAAGGCGCGCACCAAACGGTTATTTCGTGCAATCCTTTCCAACCGTAAAAAGAGCTGGCAGTTCAACCAGTCGCCGCTCTTCCTGGAATTCCTGATGGGCGAACGGCACTATGCCTGCACTCCGTGGGGTATGCCGACCTACAACATCTTTGGCTGGCAGAAGCCCTGCTATCTGCTGCAGGATGGCTATGCCGATACCTTTAAAGAGTTGATGGACACCACGGCCTGGGCGGAGTACGGCACGGAATCCGGCAATCCAAAGTGCGCCAATTGCATGGTGCATAGCGGATATGAAGCCACTGCCGTGAACGATACTTTCAGCTCGCTGCGCGGGCTGTTGGCCACGGCGCGGGCCACCATTTTTACCCGGCATAAAGATGAGCATGCCTTGAAGCTGCTCAATGACGCAGTG
>DAHUXF010000150.1 GCA_027307295.1 Acidobacteriaceae bacterium | reverse complement strand
GCGGACCGGCCACAAACCCGCCATAGATGCATGAAACCAGGGAGTTCGCTCCCAGGCGGTTTGCGCCATGGTAGCTGTATTCGCATTCACCTGCCGCGAAGATGCCTTTGATGTTGGTGGCCTGCTTATAGTCCACCCACAGGCCGCCCATGGTGTAATGCATGCCGGGAAAAATCTTCATGGGAACTTCGCGCGGATCGTCGCCGACGAACTTCTCATAGATTTCCAGAATGCCTTCCAGCTTGCGGTTGAGCGTCTCGACGCGCTCGATGTGCGTCAGGTCCAGGTAGACCATCGGCTGGCCATCAATGCCCAGATCATGCTCGTACACCACTTTGTGGATCGCGCGCGTCGCCACGTCACGCGGCACCAGATTGCCGTATTTCGGATACCACTCTTCCAGAAAGTACCAGCGCTCGGATTCAGGAATGCTCTTCCAGTCGCGCTTGTCGCCTTTGTTTTTTGGCACCCAGACGCGCCCGCCTTCACCGCGCGCCGACTCCGACATCAGGCGCAGCTTGTCCTCTCCGGGAATGGATGTGGGATGGACCTGGATAAACTCTCCATTGGCGTAGTGGCAGCCCTGCTGGTACAGCGCGGATTGCGCTGAGCCCGTGCAGACAACCGAATTGGTGGACTTGCCAAAGATCGCGCCGATGCCGCCGGTGGCCATGATGATGGCGTCAGCAGGGAAGGTACGCACCTCCATGGAGCGCAGGTCCATGGCGCAGATGCCACGGCATGCGCGAGCGCCATCCAGCACCGCGCTCAGGAACTCCCAGTGTTCATACTTGGTGACGCGGCCTTCGGATTCATAGCGGCGGACTTGTTCATCTAATGCGTAGAGAAGTTGCTGGCCGGTAGTAGCGCCGGCAAACGCCGTTCGATGGTAGAGTGTGCCGCCGAAGCGGCGGAAATCAAGCAGCCCTTCCGGCGTGCGGTTGAAGGTGACACCCATGCGGTCCAGCAGATCAATGATGGCCGGCGCAGCTTCACACATGGCCTTGACGGGCGGCTGATTGGCGAGAAAGTCGCCGCCGTAAATCGTGTCATCAAAGTGCTGCCAGGTGGTGTCGCCTTCGCCTTTCAGGTTTTTTGCGGCGTTGATGCCGCCCTGCGCGCACACGGAATGAGAACGCTTGACCGGCACAATGGAGAACAGGTCCACGTGACCGCCGGATTCAGCAATCTTGATGGTTGCCGCCAGGCCGGCCAGCCCGCCGCCGACTACGATAATTTTTGGGTTCGTTGCCATGATAGTGAATTTGGTAATTGGGTAAATTCGTAATTGGCGGTCCGCAGACCACGCGCTGCTCTGCGCGTCACGCGAATTACAAAGTTTATCTATTTACCAGATTTCGGTTACCTCCCATGTTCAATGGCCTGCTGGGGCGGCAACTGGGCTGGCGTATTGCGCCACTGCGGACGGAAAAACGCTGAAAGCGTCGCCATGCCAATTGCAATGAATGTCAGCGCAATGGCAAAACAGAACCAGCCAACCCATTTGCGCGATCTCTCGCTTACGGTGATGCCCCACTTGGCGCAGAACAGGTAAAGACCATAGGCAAAATGCCATGAGGCTGCGGTGATCCCGATTACGTAAAATGCCCCGGCCCAGGAACTTTGCAGTTCCATCTGCACTTTGCTGAAGGCTGCATCAGAATGCGTCAGCAAATGGATCCCGGTGAAGCGCATGGTATATGTGTGCCAGAGGATGTAGGCAAACGCGATGCCCCCTGTCCAGCGTTGGGCGGCATACATAAAATTGCCGGCCCAGGGGTAATCGCTCACATTTGATTCGCCCCGGAACCAGATATAAAAGCCATACAGCGCGTGATACAAGATGGGAACATAAATGCCCACAGTCTCAAGGACCGGAACAAAGGGCAGCGACGTGAGGAACTTTACCTGGTCGGCATAAGCGCGGGGGCCATTCGTGGCAAAAGCGTTGGAGATGAAGTGCTCAATAAGAAAAACGCCAATGGGGATGATCCCACTCAGAGAGTGCAGGCGCCGCAGAAGAAATGAGTTGCCTTGACCAGCGCGGATGGGAGGAACTCCACGCCTTACAGACGATGCAACACTAGCCATGGACCAATATGCTCCAATCAATTCAGCAAGCAAGGGCAAACTCTGTATTATGTAACCCTCTATCCGCCTCCGTCAAACTGTGAGCGAGATCACTGCGGGCATTTGCGCGAGAAAGCCGCCAATGTTCACCACGATTAGACGCATGGAACGGACCAGCCGCAACGCTGATGTTTTTAAACTCTTGTAGTGTGCCTGGGAATGAGAGTGGTAGTCTATCCAGTCCTTTGAAAAGGAGCCGCCATGCGATTTCACTGCCGCTTTCTGAAAATTGCGAGTGTCTGGACGTTTGGGGTGAGTTTGCTTACTGTTTGCGCTTTCGCGCAAACGGCCTTGGATAAGCAGATCAGCACAGTCTTTCCTGACGCGCAGGCTTTATATCTTGACTTGCACCAGCATCCTGAACTTTCATCGCATGAGACCAGAACTGCGGCTGAGCTGGCCACGCGGCTTCGGGCACTGGGCTATGAAGTCACGGAACATATCGGCGGGACCGGCATTGTTGGCATTTTGAAGAATGGGCCAGGACCAATCGTGATGCTGCGCACAGAGCTTGATGCGCTGCCGGTGGAAGAAAAGACCGGCTTGCCTTATGCCAGCAAGATACGCGCCAAGGACGACAGCGGCAGTGACGTAGGTGTGATGCATGCCTGCGGCCATGACATGCACATGGCGTCGCTGGCGGGCACCGCGGCGATCATGGCGCACAGCAAAGAAAGCTGGCACGGCACGCTGATGCTGATTGGCCAGCCGGCGGAAGAGACCATTACCGGCGCCGAGAAAATGATTAAAGACGGCCTGTTTACGCGCTTTCCCAAGCCGGACATTGGCATTGCCCTGCATGACACCAATAATCTTCCTTACGGCAAGGTGGGCATTACTCCGGGGTATGCCAAGGCGAATGCCGATTCCGTGCGCATCACGGTGTATGGCAAGGGCGGGCACGGCGCGCAGCCGCACACCACTATCGATCCGGTGCTGATCGCAGCCAGGATTGCCGTTACGGTGCAGTCGATTGTTGCGCGCGAGATCAAGCCCGGCGATGCTGCGGTGATTACCATCGGCTATATCCAGGCAGGCACCAAGAACAACATTATTCCAGACGACGCACAGATGGGCTTTACTGTGCGCTCGTATAAACCCGATGTGCGCCAGCACCTGCTGGCCGGCATTGAGCGCGTCGCCAAAGCGGAGGCCATGGCCGCAGGCGCGGAGAAGATGCCGCTGGTGGAAAAATATGAATCCACTTCGGCTGTCTACAACGATCCTGCTCTGACGCAACATCTGGCCGCGACGCTGGAAGGCGTGCTGGGCAAGGGAACTGTAGTCACGGAAGAGCCGATTATGACTTCAGAGGACTTTTCCAACTTTGTTGAGCAGGGTATTCCGTCTTTTTACTTTACCCTGGGCGTGGCTGACCCGCAGAAACTTTCAGAAGCGCAGGCAGCAGGAAGGCAGCTGCCCAGCAACCACTCGCCACTGTTCGCGCCTGTGCCTGACCCTTCCATCAAAGTAGGCATAACAGCGGAAGTCACGATTCTGCGGCAACTGCTCCAGGGAACGCCGGCGGACGTGAAGAAGCTTACAACCCCGTCTTCTGGCAACTAAATGGTTATGTATAGCAGAGCTGGTGCGTAGCGGAGAAAAGTGCGCACCGCAGAACGTCCTAAAGGAGTCTTCTAATTCATGAAATTCTCTCGCCGTGGTTTTCTTCAGACCGCAGGAATTGCAACCGCCGTTGCGCTGGCGCAGCCTGCAAACGCCTTTGCCGCCGAGGGCGAAGACGCCAAGATGCCGGAGCCGATTGCGCGGTTGAAATCGCGCCGGGCAGAAGCCCAGCCCATCACAACCAAGGAACGCGAGCAGCGGATAGAGCGTGCCCGTGAGTTGATGGCGGCGAACAAGATTGATGCCATCATGATTACCGGGGGAACGTCTCTGGTGTATTTCACCAACATCCACTGGTGGATGAGCGAGCGGCTCTTTGCCATTATCCTGCCGGTAAAGGGCAATCCTTTTTATGTTTGTCCGGCTTTTGAAGAAGACCGCGCACGCGAGCAGATTGCCGGCGGGCCGGGCGGTAACAATGCCGAAGTCCGCACATGGCATGAAGATGAGAGTCCATACCAGAGGATTGCCGAAGGCCTGAAAGACCGTAAGCTGTCATCGGGAAACATGGGCATGGAAGAGACAGTCCGCTATGTTTTTAGTGAAGGGCTGAGCAAAGCAGCGCCGGGTCTTCGTATGGTGAGCGCAACGCCTGTAACGGCAGGCTGCCGCATGATCAAGAGCGCGCACGAACTGCAGCTGATGAAGCTAGCCAATGAAGTGACGCTGGCGGCCTATGAGGCGGCTTATCTTTCCACCAAAGAGGGCATGACGCAGCACGATTTTGGAGACATGGTGCAGGCGGCGCATGCAAGGCAGGGCTTTCAGGGCGGGGCCAGCATTCAGATTGGCGATAATTCCGCGCTGCCGCATGGCTCGGCCAAGCCACAGGTCATCCGCGAAGGAACAATCCTGCTGATGGATGGCAGCTGCACCGTCGAAGGCTATGAATCCGACATCAGCCGGACGGTCGTGCTCGGCAAGCCCACGGACAAGATGAAGCAGGTATTTGAAATCGTACACAAGGCGCAGTCAGCGGCACTGGCCGCAGCCCGGCCCGGGGTGCAATGCCAGTCCGTGGATGCGGCTGCGCGCAAAGTGATTTCTGACGCCGGCTACGGCCCGGACTACAAATACTTCACGCATCGCGTGGGCCACGGCATTGGCATGGACGGCCACGAATGGCCTTATCTGGTGCGCGGCAACACGCAGATCATCGCGCCTAATATGACATTCAGTGATGAGCCGGGAATCTATATTCGCGGCGAATTCGGCGTCCGCCTGGAAGACGATATGTACATCACGGAAAAAGGCGCGGAGTTGTTCACGCCGCAAAGCCTTGACCTGGAGAAGCCGTTTGATCGCAGGTGAGTGAATCGCCGTGATCGCGCGGGATCCAGCAGGGGAGCCGTGCCGGACGGCGTTTTCGAATAGCGCATGACATTGAGCGTGTCATCCACAGGGCTGCCGTTGTTACCAGACTTGATCAAGGCCGGTGCTCTGGTAACTTTGTCAGTTAATCTCCGTATCCAAGCAGACGGACAGCATGACTGACTTCCATACTCTGTATCAGAGCTATGCGCCACTAGTGCGCCGCTTTGCGCTGTTCCTTTGCGGCAACCCGGCGCTGGCCGACGATATTACGTCGGAGACATTCGTGCGGGCATGGACGTCACGGGGAAAAATCCAGGAGGCCACCGTGAAAGCTTACCTATTTACGATTGCACGCAATCTTTTCCGTGACCATTTGCGCATTAATAAACGATGGACGGAACTGGAAGAGTCGATAGCAGATCCGAGAACTGGCGTTCAGATTCATGCGGAACAAAAAGAGGAAGTTGCCGCGCTAATGCTGGTGTTGCAGCAGCTTTCAGAGATCGACCGGGCAGCGCTGCTGATGCGGGTGCAGGAAGATATGTCGTATGAAGAGATCGCGCAGGCGCTGGAGATCACGCTGGCAACGGCCAAGGTCAAAGTGCATCGCGCCCGGTTAAAGCTGATCAAAGCGCGGGCCGCCTTTAAGGGGGTGCTTTCATGAAAGTAGAGCAGGACGTAGTAATGGATTTGCTGCCGGTCTATTTTTCGGGCGAAGCCAGCGCGGCCACCAAGGCGCTGGTGGAGGAGAGTTTCCGCGAGAACCCAGAGTTTGAGCGCATGGCTCGGAGCGCAAATCAGTCCGTGGAGCTGCTGAAGAGCGTAGATGTGCCGCGACCGAAGTGGGAAGAAAAGCTGGCGCTAGAACAGTCGCGCCAGAAAGCGCGCACCCGTGCAGAGGCATGGTACTCAGCCAGCGGCATGAGCGCATTGGTCTACACGGTGGTGATGTTGGTATTCAAATTCCAAGACAATGCGCTGGTCTTCCCGATGTGGCAGAAGAGCAAAGTAGTAGCCGCGAGCTTTGCCATTACCGCCGCCATCATGTGGCTGATGTTCTGGCTGGGCCGTCCGCGTTATACGTGGCTAAGCCGGCGCTTCCGGGTGCGGATGTGGGCGAGCGGGTTCAGCGCCTGCGCAGTATTGTTGGGTATGGTTACCGAGATCAATCTAGCCATGAAAGAGCCCGATAACATCTCCCTGGTGTGTTCTGGACTGTTGGCTGTTATTGGCGTGGTCCTGTGGGTTAGTTACTTCAGGCAAGCCAAAGAAAAGCAAGGCTAGCCGGTTGTCTCATAGGCTCCTGCCGTTTGTCCGCCTGATGTTTATCAACGCTCATGTTGGAGTTTGTTCTGTTTCAATGCGTCTACTGTGCCGCATGCGACACCTACGCTTTATGCCTTCTGCTGTCGCTCCCGGCGATGCCGCGCGATCACGTGCGCTCCCGGCGATTCTCCTCACTTCAGAGCATTCGCCATGAAGGCCGTTACGTCTTTCTTCAATTCAGCCAAGGATGAGTCCTGAATGTACATCATATGTCCGGCGCCGTAATATCCGAGCGTGACGCGCGCATGCTGTGCCGTATCGAGGGACATGTGGTTGAGCGTATACTGCGTGGCAAAGTAAGGCGTGGCGAGATCAAAATATCCCGAGCCAACAAACAGCTTCATAAAAGGATTTTTGTCGAACGCGTCTTTGAGCGATTGCGCGGTATCGGGGAAACCGCCGCGCTGAATGCCCCAATCCCATTCGTCAAAGCGGAACCCGCCGCCCAGAATGTAATACTCCAGGTCAGATTTATAGCCGAGTTCACTGCGCACGTACTGATTGAACATGGCAGTGTACGGCGGACGGATGGCGCTCATGCTGGGATCAAAGCTGGCGGTTTCCGCTACGGCAGAGCGCGAGG
>DAHUXF010000014.1 GCA_027307295.1 Acidobacteriaceae bacterium | reverse complement strand
ATCACCCGTCCGCCGTTTTCTCCCGCGCCGGGGCCAAGGTCCAGGATATGGTCTGCTGCCCGCATGACCTCTGGATCATGCTCCACCACCAAGATGGTATTGCCCAGATTGCGCAGCTCATGCAGGATGTTCACCAGCCGCGCCGTGTCCCGGCTGTGCAGGCCGATAGAGGGTTCATCCAGCACATAGAGCGCGCCCACCAGCCGCGATCCAAGCGAAGTGGCCAGCTGAATTCTCTGCGCCTCGCCGCCGGAAAGCGTTGCTGCCAACCGGTCCAGCGTGAGATATTCCAGACCCACATCGTTCAGGAATTTCAGCCGCTCCTGAATCTGCTCCAGGATTTTTCCTGCAATCTCTGCCTGTTCCTGTGAAAGTTTCAGGTTGGCAAAGAATTCCGCCGCCTGCTCCACAGTGAGCGATGTCAGTTCGCGTATGTTTTTGTCCGCAATTTTTACCTGCAATGCGTCCGCGCGCAACCGCCCTCCGCCGCACTCCGGACACTGCGCATAACCGCGATACCGGCTCAGGAACACACGCACATGCAGCTTATATTTCTTGCGTTCCAACATGCTGAAAAAGCCCTGTAAGCCAGGGAATTTGCCTTCACCGGAAATTACGGACTGCTTCTGATCGGCATCGAGATCAATCCAAGGAACGTCCGTAGGGATGCCGCTCTGCTTGGCGAACTTTCTCAGGTCGGCTTGAAATGCGCGATACTTCGGCTTGGTCCAGGGCTCGACCGCGCCTTCGCCTAAAGTTTTGGTTACGTCTGGAATGACCAGATTCAGGTCAAAATCAATGGTATTGCCAAAGCCCTGGCAGCGCGGACAGGCCCCAAACGGATTGTTGAATGAAAACAGTGGCGGCTCCGGCTCTTCATAGCGTATGTGGCAGTTCTTGCATTCAAATTTGTGCGAGAAACGCCACTGCTGGCGCTCTTCGCCTTCACGGAGCGCAGTTTCAAATACTGCTTCGCCTGCTTCGCGATATCCGGTTTCTACGGCATCCACAATGCGTGAGCGCTGGTCTGCCGCCACCACAATGCGATCGGCCAGAACGTACAATGGCCGGCTGAAGTCAATATCCAGCAGAGATTCCGGCGTGGAGAACTCGAACACCTGGCCGTTCTGGAAGAGCCGGTTGTAGCCTTTTTTACGCAGATCGAACAGGCGTTCGCGCAACGCTGTGGTTGCTGCTTCAGTGACCGCAGGCGCTTTGCTGCTTTTTCTTCCGCGCGGCTTCTTCGGTTTTTCCTCCAGTGCCGCGTGTACCATCGCCACAACCGGGAAGAGCACGTTCAGCCGCGTACCTTCGTCCAACGCCAGAATGGTCTGCGCTACTTCGTCCACTGTGTCTTTTTTTACTTCGCGGCCGCAATTGCGGCAAAACGTGCGGCCCACGCGGGCATAGAGCAGGCGCAGATAATCGTAAATCTCAGTGGCCGTGGCCACGGTGGAGCGCGGGTTGCGCGTGGAATTTTTCTGCCGTATGGCAATCGCCGGGGCAATGCCGTCAATCAGGTCGACATCCGGCTTTTCAATGCGCTCAAGAAACTGCCGCGCATAGGCTGAGAGTGATTCAACATAACGCCGCTGGCCTTCAGCGTAGATGGTATCAAACGCCAGCGACGATTTACCTGATCCAGAGACCCCGGTCACGACCGTCAGCGCATTGTGCGGCACCTCAAAGTCAATGTTCTTGAGGTTATGCACGCGCGCGCCGCGCACCACAATGTTTTCATTCTCTGAAACGGACATCTTCACCTGATTGCAGCTTCAGGTCACAGCCGCCGGATGGGCAGCCGTTGCGCCTTAGAGTTCATGCGCAATACGGCCCCCAGCAGGCCCGCTGACTGAGGCTGAATCCTTTATTGTAATTGGTTTTTGCGAGTGAAAGCATCCGTGAAACTGGAGACTTTCACTGTGAGGGAAAGCCAGAGTCAATGGGAGAGGTGTTAGGGCGGAGGGCTCACGCTGAGCCGATGGAATCAACACCGTAGGAATCCAGCAGGTCCCGGAGTGTGATGATGCCTTCCAGTTTGTGCATGTCAGCACGGTCCACCACCGGGAGAATGTCAAGATGAGCATGGCTCATTCGATGCAAAGCCAGGTGGAGCGCATGGTCCGTGTGGACGTGTGGAAATTCCAGCGAGTCCAGAAGGCTGATTAATTTCTGCTCGCTTTTTCCGCCTTGATGAGCGTTTTTAAGTGTTGCCCGGTTCAGGACGCCCACAATGTTTCCCTGGTCCATCACAGGCCAGGCGTGAAGACTGCTCGCCTCTATTCTCTCCAGTGCTTCATGGACGCTGGCTTCAACGGCAAGCACCTCAATTGCCTGGCGCATGATCTGAAATACTTTGCGTTGATCAGCTTCAATATGGGTCTTGGAACTGGGCAGATGAATGCCGTCCTGATGCGCCAACGCCTCATAGATGGGCGGCTTCTGAAAAAGAGTGGAAATGAAAAGGCTGGCAAGGTTGGCAATCATCAAAGGCACAATCACCGAATAATTGCGCGTCATCTCAAAAATCATCAGCACAGAGGTCATGGGGGCGCGCACAATACCGGCAAAGAGCGTTCCCATGCCAACCAACGCATAGGCCCCAGGCGATGCAGTATATCCGGGCAGGAAGTGGTGGGCCACCCCGCCTATCGCCCCTCCCAGCATGGCCCCCAGAAACAGGCTGGGGCCAAAAATCCCTCCAGCATTGCCTGAGGCATAGCTGGTAACAACGGCAAAAAACTTAAGCGCCAGCAACACGGCCATCATCTTGAGTGCCATGCTGCCATTGAGCGCATCACCCACATAGCTATAGCCCACGCCTAAGACCTGGGGCACAAACCAGCCCATCAGCCCAACCGTGAGGCCGCCTGCAACCGGATGCCACCACCAGGTTTTTCTCGGTAATCGCAGGAACCGTTTGCGCATCGCCAGCAAAAGCCTGGTAAATCCGACAGAGAGAAATCCACCCGCAACGCCAAGCACGGCGTAGATTCCAAGTTCCAGCGGATGAACAAGCTCATACTGCGGTACGTGGAAAAGCGGATTGCTGCCGAGAAGCTTACGCAGAATAGCCCATGAGGTTGCGGAAGCCAGCACCACTGATCCCAGGACCGGCGCATTAAGGTCTCCCATGACCTCTTCCAGTGAAAAAACAACGGCAGCCATCGGCGTGTTGAACGCCGCTGCAATCGCGGCAGAAGCCCCCACGGGCAGCAACGCTTTTACTTTGTCATTGCTCAGGCCAAGAGCGCGGCCCAGCACAGAAGCAATGCCCGCTCCCACCTGCACGGACGGCCCTTCGCGCCCCAAAGGAATCCCGCTGGCCAGCGTAGTAGCAGTGCAAGCAAACTTTCCCAGGACTGTACGCAGTGATATGAAGCCATTGCCGGCAAAAAGCGCAGCTTTGGTTTGCGGGACGCCGCTGCCGCGAGCGTTAGGGAAGTAGCGGAACAGTAAGTATCCCATGGCAAGCGATCCGGCCCTGGGGATCAACACGCGCCTCCACGGCGAGCCATGCGCGGGATAGAGCCGCATGCCCAGACGCTCAGTCAAAACAATGAATGCCACTACGGCCAGTCCTACCAGGGCGCCAATCAGTAGGGTAAGAGCAAGAAATATCTGTTCTTCACGCTGCTCACGAAGCTTGGTCCAGCGTTGTAAGAATCCAGTTCCCATGGGTGATATGAGTTGAGCCCAGGTACGAAGGACTCAGTGCTTTGATTGTAATTCGTTTTGAGGGCTGGACGTGGGCCCTGAAAACTTTCACATCAATGAACCAGCACGGGCTGGGACCTTCAAGCCAGCTCGTGCACCGTCACGAAAAAGAGGAAGATGCGATACAGGGTGAGAATCTTATACACGACCACTACAATGCCTCCGGCCAGGAAGAATGAGACTACCCTCCCGCTGGCGTAAACGGCTCTGAGCGACCGGAACAAGTAGTACATGAAAAACGCGCCCAGTATTATTGCGATCGACAGATCAAGCCACGGAATGTAGGTTGGTGTGCCGGGCGTGGACTGCTTCAACCGGTCGCCCCATGCAAATGTGAATGCTGTCAACAGCACACCCAACACGGTCAGCGACAGCAACGCGAATGCATAAAAATGAAAACTGAATACCAGATGCGTGACTAAAGGGCGGTCCTTAAATACGTAAATGAGGGAAAGCACCAGCGCCAGGCATGGGACCATGAAGACGACCAGCGTCTTGGCCTCTGTTTTCTCTTTCGCGTTGAATCTGGCGCTATATTCTTCCAGTGTTACATGCCGTCGTGAAATTTCCTGCTGCACAACCCGCTGGGCCCGCTCTTGATATGGCATGGCGTGCGTATGTGCCCATAACACGGTAGTCAGGGGCTCAAGCACGCTGAATGTTTGCACCAGAAAAAACAGTAGATTGGCAACCAGGAACAACTGTACCGGCTGCAGATATGCCTTGCGACGCCCGTGCATATACTCGTTCGTGAGAAAGCCGGGGCGGGTGACCAGCAGCCGGAAGCTGCGAAAGAAACGGTTGTCCGCGTGAGTAAAGACTTCAACTACCTGCTCAAAAAAATGGCGGAGGGTCAGGTGGTGAGGATCAAACTTTTTTTCACCGCAGCCGGGACAAAATTTTTCCGGCAGCTCCCGGCCACATCCGGGGCAGACAGACACTGGAGCTTTGTTTGCTGCCTCTAGAGAACTTTCTCCAATGCTCAAGGGCCCTGCCTCCGCGAAAGAGTGTACCAAGAACCTGCGTTTGCCGTATCCAGATTGTCCGCGAGAAAAACCAGGATGCTTTATGGCCGCCGCCTGAAAGGAAAAAGCAAAAGCCACCGGCGTGGGCGCCGGTGCCACATAAGTCTCGCAGGAGCAGGGATTACTGAAAGCGTACGGAAGTGGAGGAAATTAAGTATGAAGAGCGGGGCAGGTCCCTGCTCCTTATGAACACACATGATTCAGATGCCGTCAATTAGTCATTTAATCATTGGCCATGGCTGGTTCACGGACTTCATACTTCGCGAACCAAGAAGTCGCAGCCTTAAGGCTGGCGTTCACGTTTTCAATGTTTTTGACGCCTTCGTTTTGCAGCCATTGTTCAAAGGCTTTTGCACCCTGCTTGCCGTAGACGGGTATGCCATCTTTCCAGGTGGCGCGGCCGCATAGAACACCGTTGAACTTCACGCCGGACTCAGCCGCCAGGACCAGGGCTTCATTGAATTCGGCGTTGCTCACTCCAGCGGAGAGATAAATAAAAGGGCGCGTGGTCACGGCGGAAGCCTTGCGGAAATGTTCCATGGCTTCCTGTTTGGAATAAGCTTTCTGTCCGGAATACGATTTTGAGCCTTCCACAAACTTCATATTGACCGGGACTTCCACCTTCAGCACATCGATTCCATATTGGTCTTTGGTAAATTCGGCCATGGAGCCGATTACGATTTCCGGTTTCTTCCGGGCATACTCAACGCCTTTTTCGTCCAATCCCTCGTCATATCCCACAAATTCCAGGAAGTAAGGAATATCGTTGGCGCGGCATTCGTCGCCAATGCGCTCGACCCAGGCGTGCTTTTTGTCATTGATCGCCGGGCCGTCCGTGGGCGTGTAATAAAGAAGCACTTTAACGCAGTCAGCGCCGGCCTCTTTCAGGCGGCGGACAGACCAGTTGTCCAGAAGGTCGGGAAGCCGGCCCGGCCCTGTCTTGTCATAGCCGGTTTTTTCATAAGCCAGCAGCAGCCCGGCATTCGGAGCGCGCTTGCGGGAAGCGGGAAGGCCAAATTCCGGGTCCAAAAGAATCGCGCTGGCGTGGGGGGTGAGGACCTCTGTGACGATCGACTTGAACTCTTCCAGCATGGACGCGCTTACGTCTCCGCCTTTTTCCTTGGCAAGCGCTTTTTGCAACGATCCGCGCTGGTCCATGGCGGCTGCGGCAATCACGCCGCGCTTGTCCGATACCGCTTTCATTCCTGCTAATTTTCCCGGACTGAGTTTCATGGCCGTTCTCCCCTTCTGAATTTGCCCGGATACGGGCGGATCACGCGATCAACAATGAAAATCTGACGTCCCGTGCGCCAACAACAACCTTAGACGCTCAAAGTCCAGCAGAAGTCTACTCATTGTAACAAGATTCTTTGTGCCTAACTTGGATCTGTTATTGAAGATAAAAAACAAAGGTTATAGAATTCGCACAAAATGAATCTCTTACAGCAAAAGAAATCTTCTTCCCGCTTGAAGAGCGTATACCGTGCTGTTCTTGGCGGACGCGGCGGGGACCCCGGACATCGCCGCTTGTCCGGTCAGCATGGCAAGATTTTTTTGCCCGGCCAGCCTGTCCCTGAAACCGGCATCTATGAAGTCATCCACGATCATGACCACCGCCTTGCGCATGAAGCCGTCATGCATCGCAGTGATCTATTTCCGGTTTGCGATCAATGCGATGCGCTGGTGCGTTTCAAACTGATACGCACCGCGCCATATATCTTTGACGATGAGGATTTCATCGAAGAGTAATGCAATGTTACTGGCGCAGCGGCAGCCTGGCCAGGACGCTTTGCTGTTTGGCGATGAGAGACTCTATGCCGGCGGCGGCAAAATCCATCATTTTTTTCAGCTGCGCCTCATCAAAAGGATGCTGCTCCGCCGTGGCCTGCACCTCCACGATCTTCCGCGCGCCGGTCATGACAAAGTTCAGGTCCACCTCAGCCTGAGAGTCTTCTTCATAGCAGAGGTCCAGCAGAATTTTGCCTTCCACAATACCCACGCTGGTAGCGGCCACAAAATCGCGGATGGGCGCGGCAGAAAGCGTTCCTGCTTCCACCAGCTTCTGCATTGCCAGCCCAAGAGCCACAAAAGCGCCGGTAATGGAAGCGGTTCGCGTTCCGCCATCTACCTGAATCACATCACAGTCCAGAGTGATGGTGCGTTCGCCGAGCTGCTTCAGGTCCACCACGGCGCGCATGGCCCGGCCAATCAGGCGCTGTATCTCATGGGTGCGTCCGCTCTGGCGTCCACGGCTGGCTTCGCGCGGAGTCCGGGTCAGCGTGGAGCGTGGCAACATGCTGTATTCGGCGGTGATCCAGCCTTTGCCTGATCCCTTCATAAAACCCGGCACAGTTTCTTCAATGGATGCGGTGCAGATCACGCGGGTATTGCCAACCTCTATCAGCGCTGAACCCTCAGCGGTAGAGATGAAATCAGCAACAATTTTTACCGGACGCATCTGCTCCGGCATACGGTTGTCAGAACGAAAAAAAATGTCTTTGCTATTTTTCAATGTCAATCAGCTCGGTATGTGTAATGGGACTGCCCAGGAACCTGCCGCCCAGGACACGGAATTTTTCAACAGAATCAGTCGTATAACAGCGTATCCCACCTTCTTTGCCTTGTGCTGAATTCTTTCCCAGCATCTCCACCACTTTAGCTGCGGTAGACTCCGCTGAATCCACAATTTCCACGCGCGCCGGCACCACCCGCCGCAGCAGCGGACGCAGCAACGGATAATGCGTGCAACCCAGCACCAGGACGTCGGCCTCGCGGGCCGCAGCATGTTCGCTGAAGATCTCATCAATATATATATGAGCGACCTCTTCCGTCACAGGATGTTCGACCCAGCCTTCTTCCACCAGGGGCACAAATAATGGACAGGCCTTCTCCGTTGCTTGCAATCCCAGGCGCTGGAGCGCCAACTGATAGGCGTGGCTGGCAACCGTAGCTTCCGTCGCCAGGACTGCCGCCTTCTTTGTCTTGGAGATGGTTGCCGCCCGCTCCGCGCCCGGTTCAATCACGCCCACCACCGGGACCTTCACCGCATTGCGGATATCATCGAAAGCAAGCGCTGTGGCCGTATTGCAAGCGATCACCAGAATCTCAATGCCGCTCTGCTCTAGAAAGTGGGCTGACGCGGTCGCATATTTTGCGACGGTGCGCACAGACTTGGCGCCGTAAGGAAGGTGCGCCGTATCTCCAAAATAGAGATAGTCAGCACCCGGCAGTGATTTGCGTAATTCACGCAACACCGTAAGGCCGCCAAAGCCGGAATCAAAGACCCCAATCACCGGAGCCACTACTCAAACTCCTTGGCCAGCTCATGCACTGCCGCCGTCTGGTAAAACGACATCAGGTCCGCATGGCCGGCCAGGGTGTCACGCTCTTTTCCCTCCACCAGAAATTTCACTTTGCTGATTCCGGGCACATTGGCGGCAAGGGACTCAATGAGAGATGTGATGGTCATCTGCTCCAGTAAAATTCCTGCCGGATGGCCATCGGCAAAAGGCGCGGTTGTATCCACAATGAGCGTGTCCTTTTGAATGAAGTATACGTCTTTGATGTCCGTGCCTTTGGCCAGGGGATGCGGAGAGGGACTTTGCAGATATTGCGCCAGCACGGAACGCAAAGTTTCCCGCGCGCGCAGTCCGCGATCTGTGGGCAGGAACACATCGGCGGAGCGCCAGCGGAGCGCCTGGTCTTCATCGTAAGCAAGCAGAAGCTGTATCCGCTCCTGCTTGCCACCCACGGCTGGCTGGACGGGGAATGGAGCATTTGCCTGGAGCGTCATGGCTTCTTCTTTGTGCGTGAGCCGTATGATGATTACGCCGCTCACCAATACCGCCAGCAGCAGCACAGCTATGGTGATTTGGAAGTGTCTGGGGATCATGGCCTGGGTTCCAGTTGATTGCGCACCTGGAACCCAGGCCATGGCAATTGCGCTTGCGACCATAGTTTCCCGCTTGCCCGCCTCCAGCGCCAGCGCAGGGTCATTCTCCGGCGCAATTTCCACGGCAATGGCCGGAGAAACGACGCTATTCAAAGGACGTACCGGCATATCCAGATTTACGGCGGTCCAGCCTCTCTTCTTCATCTCCGCGGCAACCGCTTGCGCTACCGATTTGCTCCGTGCCAACGCCGGCGCTTGAGCGCTTTCCCAGGATAAAAAAGGTCCAGCGGAAGGCTGGGAACCTGCCTGCAGCAAAGAGTAAACGCGAACACCTTTGCCCGGTGGACTGGCATGCAATGCGACATAAAGACCGGCATGCTGTTCATTGGTGATCTCCGCCCGCCGGTCCAGTGCGATGTCCACATCAGAATCCCGCAACATGCGCGATGGAATGCCACGCTCTTCCAAGGCCTTGTGCAGTTCCCGCGCCAGCCGCAGTGTAATGTCCTTTTCCACGCCTTTTTCACCCATGTTGGAACCTTTATCGTAGCCGCCATGGCTGGGATCGATCATGACAAAAAAGTCCTGCGCGTGGCGCTGGTTCTCAGCGGTCACCGCGACATTGAGCGGTGCCTTTTGTAAAGATGTCGTCGAAGAATCCTGTTCCAACGTTATGGTTTTGCCATCATCGCTGCGAACGACCTTGAGCGGAGCATTTCCCGTTACTTTTAGTAAAGCTGCCCCATTTTCCTCCGCGTAGGTGAGTGCATGAATTGCGCCATCGTTAAATTGCACGTTGTTGTTGTCGCCTATCAGCGGATCTTTGCGAAATACCAGCGTGATGCGGTTAGTGAATACTCCGTCTCGTTCTTCCCGGAAGGTCTTGTCTGGCGTCACCGGATGGTTGAAATTCAACGTCAGGGCCGGCTTATCGCCGGTCTTGAATGTTGGGGTGAAGCGCGTGAGAGTGCTGCCAACAAAAATTCGTCGCGCTGTTTGGTGAAAGTCCACGGGTGCATTCAACATGCGCGAGAGGAAGGGAAGCGCAGATTCCATGGGGACGAGCACACGGTTGTTTTCAACCAGAACTTTTTCACCCAGATCAATCTGGTTTCCGCTGATATTGGCCTTGCTTTGGCCCTCGCTCACTACGGCTTGCTTCTTGTTGAGCAGGAATATCCAGCCGCTGCCTGTGTTGCGTGGCTTGGCCGCTCCCAGAGGAGAAAGCAGATCAGACAAAGCGACGTAGAGCTTGCCCTGGCGGTCAAGTACGGGAAGGGAATAACTGGTCTGGGTGGTGTATACCGTGAGCTGTTTCTCCGGGACTGCGACCGTCAGCGTCATCGCGCAGCACAAGCCGGCAATTGCTGCCACCACAAGACCGGGCCTAATCCAGCGCATAGATGGTCAGGCCGCTCAGGAGTTTAGGATAGAAATCTGTAGATTTTTGCGGCAGCACCTCGCCGGCGAAGGCGATTTCCCGTACCTGTCCAATTTTTGCCGGATTCATCAGGAAGGCCACATTGGCTCCCTGGCGGACCCATGAGATGGCCTCAAAAGCATCGCGCTCATACTTTACGTGGTCCTGATTGCGAATGGCTTCCTGAGAAATTCCCAGCACACGCTCCAGCAGGATGCCATGCAGCTGCACCACGTCCAGGCCGCGCTGCCGCGATGAGAACTCTCCCAGCGCTTCTGTCACCGCGCTGCTTTTGGCGCGCATCAGGTAGGGGCCCTGGCGGGTCACGGCAACAAACGCGGTGCCGTTAGCGCCGGCCTGCTCCAACAATGTAGTGGCGCTGCGGTTTTCCGTGCGCAAGTCAATGCGGTCAATATCAAAGAACCGTCCTGCACGCTCCAGCATCTGCTCGCGATCGAATGAGGGAAGGCCGTGCACAATGCGGTGTGTGGGCAGTATGACCAGTCCCTTGCTCTCCATGGGGATCAAGGTCATCATAACGTACTCATGCGGCGCATTCAGGTTGCCGGAGCCGCTTGCCGCCCGCTGCTCATTGCGGTAAGCCAGGGCCGTCTCATAGCGATGATGGCCATCGGCAATCAACAGCTTTTTCTCCTGCATCTCCCGCTGTACGGCCTGGATGATGGTCGCGTCATGGATGCGCCACACCCGGTGCAGCGTCTCATATTCGTCCAGAACCGAGATGTCGGGGTCTTCATCCATGCATGCTTTGAACAGTGCTTCCACGGTGCTTTGCGGGTCACTGTACAGCATAAAGATCTGGCCAAAGTGGGCGCGTGTGGCACGCAGGAGATTCAGGCGGTCTGCTCGGGGCTTAGCCAGCGTTTGTTCATGGCGAAACACCATGCCATCAGCGTAGTCGTGAATCCGGCACAGGGCGATCAGTCCCAGGCGTTCCGCCAGATCGCGTGTGCCGGGAACGGTAAATGTCTCAGCATAAGCGTAGATGCCTGGTTCTGAATCCTGTTTGAGAATGCCCGCAGAGCGCCAGTCGTGGAGATATTCTGAGGCCCGCGTATAGACGTTAAACGTGTCTGTGTCGGTCTCTCCGGGCTTGCCCAGAATGATCCGGACCAGATTATGCTGGCTCCGCTCATAATAGCGGGTCTGCATTTCCGGCGTAATTTTGTCATAAGGTTGAGTGAGGACATCCTCAAGCTTTACCTGGTGCGAATCGTAGCGGAGCGCTTTGAATGGAATGATTTCAGCCATCTGAAAACAAAGACCTATGGCATTCTATCAAGCGTGGCAGAAAACCCGTCTATGGCCTGTGACCATCCAATACGTTGCAATGTGTCCAGTTCGCTGTGTAAAGTCTCAGACGGCTGTGATAACATCGGCTGAAAAAGAGGATCCATATGTCCCGCTTCGAACGCCGCGGGTATGGTACACGCCGTTCCCCCGAAGTTTCTCGCAATCAGGCGTATCACTATGCGCCTGTAACCCGTTACGTTCTAACGATTTTGGTCTTTTTTACCCTGGCGGCTTATGCCCAGGATGTAAACGTCCATATTGACCCAAAACCGCCCGCAGCCACCAAAACCACTGATACTAAAGAACCTGTTGAAGGCACCGCAGATGCCGGGAAAAACCATGGGAAACCAGGCGTCTCAGTAGATGTAAACCTGGTGCTGGTGAATGTGACCGTAACCGACGATTGGAACCGGATTGTTACCGGCCTGGAAAAGGAAAACTTCTCAGTACTGGAAGGCAGCCAGTTACAGGAAGTAAAGCACTTTTCCAGTGAAGATGCTCCCATTTCCCTGGGGGTCATCTTTGACATGAGCGGAAGCATGAGTGACAAGATCCTGAAGGCTCGCGAAGCCGTAATTGAATTTTTCAAGACGGCCAATCCGCAGGATGAGTTCTTCATGATCACGTTCAATGATCGGCCGCTGCTGCGCGCCGATTTCACTAAATCCGTGGAAGATATTCAAGGCAAGCTGGTCTATACGGTGCCGCAGGGCAGTACGGCCATGCTCGACGCCATTTATATGGGCGTGAGCAAGATGCGGCAGGCCAAGTATGCCAAGAAGGCGTTGCTGATTATTTCTGACGGTGGCGATAATCACAGCCGGTATACCGAGAACGAGATCAAGTCGCTGGTGAAGGAAGCCGATGTGCAGATTTATTCCATTGGCATTTTCAGCCCCAATCCGACCCAACAGGAAGAGATCGCTGGCCCAGCCCTGCTAACCGATATCTCTCAGGTGACCGGTGGCCGCCTGTTTACCATCAGCAATCCTAACGAGCTGGCCGACGTGGCAACCAAGATAGGAATAGAGCTGCGCAACCAATATGTGCTTGGTTATCGTCCAAACAACAAGGTTCGGGATGGTCACTGGCGCAAGATCAAAGTAAAGCTCAATCCGCCGAAAGGTTTGCCGCATCTAAATGTCTATGCCAGAACGGGATATTATGCACCTTCGCAATAGCAAGGCTCTTGGGATCGCCCTCTGTTCGTTGCTGGCAACAAGCCTTTTGGGGGCTGTACAACAAGGCCAGGCGAATCAACCTGCGGCACAACAGCGTATTCAACCCACGCCGTTGCCCTCGGATGTAGATCCCAATGATCCAGCCCTGCCCGTATGGGCGCGTCCCGCCACGCCAGCAGCAAGCACATCCACGCCCAAGCCAGGAACGCCTGGCGGCCAGCCGGGAACAGCGCCGCAACAGCCCATATCGGAAAATTCAGTGGGCGAAGTAACAAAAGACGCCAGCGGTGGTTTCCGGTACACCAGCCGCGTGAACGAGGTCACGCTCTCCGCTACAGTGCTTGATCCCAAACGGCATCTGGTCACCAATCTGCAACCGGCAAATTTCATCATCTATGAAGACGGCCAGCCGCAGAAGATCACGTCATTTATACGGCAGGACATCCCTGTCTCCATTGGCATCGTTGTTGACAATTCCGGTTCTATGCGGACCAAACGCACGGCAGTCACAAAAGCTGTACTAAACCTGATCCAGGCCAGCAATCCACAGGATGAAGTCTTTGTAGTGAATTTCAATGACGATCCCTATCTGGACCAGGACTTTACCGCGAACGTTGCGGTCTTGCGGGAAGCGCTTGATCGCGTTGACTCCCGTGGCGGCACGGCGCTGTATGATGCCGTCATCGCATCCGCAGACCATTTGGCAAAAGGCGCCAAAAAGGAAAAGAAGGTGCTCCTGGTGGTTACCGATGGCGTGGACAATGAAAGCCGTGAATCGCTGGAGCAAGCCATCCGGTCCGTACAGAGTGACAATGGCCCCACCATTTACACTATCGGCATTCTGGGGGACGAGCCTGGAACGAAGCGGGCCAAACGCGCTTTACAGAGCCTCTCAGACCAGACTGGCGGTGTTGCATTCTTCCCCCGAGATCTGGCGGAGGTAGATGAGATCAGCCAGGAAGTGGCGCGCGATATCCGCAACCAGTACAGTATTACCTATAAGCCCACCAATCCCCGCAGTAACGGCGGCTACCGCAAAGTAAAAGTGGAAGCCCATGCCCCTGGATACAAAGAATTGCAAGTGCGCACGCGTGACGGCTATTTCGCTGACGAGAAACGCACTGCAACCAACAGGTAAATAGAACAACCCAGTGAGCAGCGGTCTTTCAGCGCTGCCTGTGTTCGTTCACAGGGTTGCGGCAACCGCAACAAAACCGGGCATCACCTCTTCAGGGACTTCAGGCGGAATGGGCAGGTTTGCGGCGTCTAAGCCGGCTGATTTGAGGTCAGAGATGAGCCGCAGAGATTCATTGATGCTCTCAGCAAACTGTACGCGCGGTTTTTGCAGACGGCGTGCGTAAACGGCTGTTATCCGGCAAAGTAAAAATGGATTGGCAATATTGCATCCTGCGGCAAATACCTTGGCAGAACGCGTTGTTCCTTTATTCATCATTGGTCACCGGTTCTTCGTCTTCATGACGGGGTGTTTCAGGAGCTTCCTGTTCCTGAAAATGGTCTTCAGGTGATTCACTGGAGGCGTGGGCGGCGGAAAGAACCCTGGGCGTGGACATCAGGCGGCCTCATTTTGCTCTGGTAACTAAGAGGGAAAACTTCAGACGGACTGACTTAGCTCAGAATATCTGATGAGTAAGACGGGGACTTGCTCACTTCTGACGCTACTCTGATAACCTGGCATTGTCAATTTAAAGCTGGAATTCCGGTAAGGGCCTACAACGGCGCACTGATTCCATAGGTGTTACGTCCATTCCAGCCCATTCCGACGACCCCTGTTTGACCAATCCGCCTGCGCTCCCGTACTCTAAAAAGTTTGCTATGACTACACTCCGAGTCGCTGAAAATATTACTGAATTGGTAGGCCAGACGCCGCTGCTGCACTTCCGCAGGCTGGTTCCGTCCGGTTCGGCTGACGTCTTTGCCAAGCTCGAATATCTCAATCCGGGTGGAAGCGTAAAAGATCGTGCCGCAATCGGCATTATTCAGCGAGCCGAGGCGGAGGGCCGGCTCCACCCTGGCTCCACGATTGTGGAAGCCACCGCAGGCAATACGGGTGTTGGGCTGGCGCTGATCGGAGTGAATCAAGGCTACCGCGTGATCTTATGCGTGCCGGAGAAGTTTGCGGAAGAGAAAGTCAAGATCATGCGGGCCCTTGGCGCTGAGGTCATCCGCACACCCGATGAAGACGGCATGCAGGGGGCCATCAACAAGGCAAAAGAAGTGGCCGCCAAAATCCCCGGTTCATTTACCGCGCTCCAGTTTGAAAATCCCGCCAATCCTGACTTCCATCAAGAGACAACCGCCGTTGAAATTTTTGAGCAAATGCAGGGCAAAGTCGATGCTGTGGTAATTGGCGTTGGCACGGGCGGCACTTTTACCGGGATAGCGCGATTCATGAAGCGCAAACTGCCTTCAGTCTACTGTGTTGCCGTGGAAACCCAGGGAAGCGTCCTGGGCGGAGGCCCGAAAGGGCCGCATAAAGTTGAGGGCATTGGCTCCAGTTTTATTCCCAAAACATTTGATCCGGGCGTTTGCGACCGGGTCCTCATGGTGAACGATACAGATGCTTTTGATACCGTACTGCAACTGGCCCGCAAGGAAGGCGTGCTGGGCGGTTCCAGCGCCGGTGCGAACGTGTTTGCCGCGCTGCAGGTAGCAAAAATGCTGGGCCAGGGGAAGCGTGTTGTGACGATCATTCCCGATTCGGCGGAACGTTACATGTCAAAAAATATTTTTGAAGGCGGAATATGATCTCCAGTCTGCCTTACTCTGAGGATTATGAAAAAGAATCAAGTAAAACCGGGATTCTCTACTGCCGCTATCCATACCGGTCAGGAGCCTGATCCATCCACAGGCGCGGTCACTGTGCCCATTTTTGCCACATCAACCTATGTACAGGAAGAACTGGGTAAAAACAAAGGCTATGAGTATGCCCGTGTGTCCAATCCCACGCGCACGCGGCTGGAGATAAATCTGGCGGCTCTGGAAGGCGGAACGTCCTCTCATGTATTTGCCAGCGGCATGGCGGCTGTCACGGCGGTGACGCAATGCTTTCTCAAACAGGGAGACCATCTGATCTGTGGCCACAATGTTTATGGCGGAGTGCCACGCTTCTTTAATCAGGTAATGGCGAACTATGGCGTGGAGTTCAGCTACGTGGACACCTCCGATCTGGATGCCGTAAAGAGAGCCATGCGTAGAAATACGCGCATTATCTGGGTAGAAACGCCAACCAACCCGCTGATGGTCTTGACCGATATCCGCGAGGTAGCGCGCATTGCCCATGGAAGTGGAGCTGAACTGGTGGTGGACAACACTTTCATGTCGCCTTACTTTCAGCGTCCACTGGATTTTGGCGCGGACATGGTCATGCATTCCACAACCAAGTTCCTGAATGGCCACAGCGATGGGCTGGGCGGCGTGATTGTCGGCACAAAACCAATCCATGCGGAAAAACTGGCCTTTATGCAAAAGACCTCCGGAGGGATTCTCTCGCCCTTTGAGTGCTGGCTGGTGCTCCGCGGCGTGAAAACTCTGGCCGTGCGCATGGAAAAACACGACGAGAATGGGCGCTCGACAGCCGATTTTTTACGCAACCATCCCAAAGTCAAATGTGTGCTTTACCCCGGCTTTAGCGATCATCCTCAGCATGCTCTGGCCAAGCGGCAGATGACGGGCTTTGGCTCCATGATCACTTTTGAAACAGGCTCCCTCAAGAACGCCAAAAAGATGCTGGCCAAAGTGCGCGTTTGTACCCTTGCTGAATCACTGGGCGGCGTGGAGACTCTGATCTCGCACCCTGCAACCATGACTCATGCCGCCCTAGGCGAGCAGGGAAGAAAGAAAATTGGGCTCACCGACGGCATGGTGCGTATTTCCGTTGGCATTGAAGACCTGGGTGATCTGCTGGAGGACCTGGACAAGGCGCTGACCGCCATTTAACTCACGGTGTTGCTCGCAATCCAGTCCAGATAAGCATGGCTGCCGGCACTAATGTTCAGCATGACGCATTCCGGGAGATCATACGAATGCAGCTCCTTGACGGCATCGCGCACGCGCTCAAACAAGCTGGCCTGGGTCTTGATCAAAAGAAGCCATTCCGTTGCGCTTTCCACTTTCCCCTGCCAGCGGTAGACGGATTCAATGCGCGGCACAATGTTCACGCATGCGGCCAGCCGCCGTTCCACCAAGGCGTGAGCAATCCTTGTGGCCTCTTCCTGCGATCCGGCAGTCGTCAGAACAATACTCGCGTCGCTCATAATCCTCTGTTCGAGTTTATCAACTTCCAGAAGGTTCTATCCAAAACTCCATATTGCCAGTTTGGTCCGGGTGGAAGCGAGCAATGAAACCATTTTCGGATAACGTGCACCTAAAAGAAGTTCAACTGTGAATACCACAATTAAATTCGGGACTTCAGGTTGGCGCGCGATCATCGCTGAAGAGTTTACAGTCGCCAACGTCCGAAAGGCCGTTGCAGGCATCGCGCGTTACGTTGCCGAAAGAAATCCCGGCGGTGCAAGGGTAATTGTTGGCCGCGATCCCCGGTATATGGGCGAGCGCTTTGTACAGATCGCCGCAGATGTCCTGGCATCGTATGGCGTCAAACCGCTCATCATCGCTGAGCCCGCGCCAACGCCTGCGATTTCATTTGAGGTGGCCCGCTGCCAAAGTGATGGGGCCATCAATTTTACGGCTTCACACAATCCGCCGGAATACAACGGAATTAAATTTTCCACACCCGATGGCGCTCCCGCATTGCCAGAAGTGACGACAGCGATTGAAGCTCTTATCGCTGCCGATGGCCACCCTGTGCATGGTTCGTCAGGAGTTCCGCCTGAGCAAATCGATCCCAAACCGGCCTATCTGGCGCGACTGGCGGAAATGGTTGACTTGCCGTTGATCCGTAAAGCAGGGCTGAAGGTAGCTTTTGATCCCCTGTGGGGCGCTGGACGCGGCTATCCTGATAGTCTGCTGCGCCAGGCTGGAATCTCCGTGGCAACCGTGCATGATACGCGCGATGTGCTTTTTGGCGGCCATGCGCCGGAACCGGAAGGTCATATCCTGAATGATCTGCGCCAGCAGATGAGAGCCAGCGGCGCGCGCATCGGCATCGCAACGGATGGCGATGCCGACCGTTTCGGTATTGTCGATGAAGATGGAACTTTCATCCAGCCGAACTACATCATCGCCGTGCTGTTTGATTACCTGGTGGAAACACGCGGCTGGAAGAACGGTGTTGCCAAGTCGGTGGCCACCACCAATATGATCAATGCTCTTGCCAACCACCACCATGTCCCTCTGTATGAGACCCCGGTCGGCTTCAAATATATTGGTGAATTAATTCAGCAGGACAAAATTGCCATTGGCGGCGAAGAGAGCGCGGGCTTGTCTATCCGCCATCACGTTCCGGAAAAAGATGGCATCATGGCCGGCCTGCTCTGCTGTGAAGCCGTGGCCCGCCGCAATAAATCAATTTCTTCCCAGATCAAAGATTTATTTGGCAAAGTAGGTTCCTTTTATCCCAATCGTGAAAACTTCCGCTTGACTCCGGAAGTGCATACCAAGTTCACTAGTAAGTTAAAGAGTGATCCTGGCAACTTTGCGGGCCGCAAGGTGAAGCAGGTGGTACGAACGGACGGCCTTAAGCTGATTCTTGAGGATGGTTCCTGGGTCTGCTATCGCCTCTCCGGCACTGAGCCGGTTGTAAGGATTTATTCAGAAGCAAAATCGGAGCCGGAATTGTCCCGGCTTGCTGCTGCGGCCAAAGATTGGATTGCTCAATAAAGGTGAAATGCAGAAACTGATTCAAAGCGGCAGGGAACGGCTTTACGGACGGCTGGCTACGGCAGGCATATTTCTGCTGGTTTGTTTGCTGGGATACCACGTGATCTTTGGCGCGAACGGATTGAAGGATTATCAGCAGAAGCGCCATGAATCCACGGAATTAGACCGCCAAATCAAGGCCCTGCAGCAACAAAATGCCGGCATGGAACAGGAAATTAAAGGTTTAAAGTCTGACCCCAAAACCATTGAAAAAGAAGCACGTGAGAGACTTCGCTATGCCCGTCCGGGTGAAGTGATTTACACTATTCCATCTGTCCCGGCGTCCACCGCCTCCCAAGACAAGAAGTAGTCAGGAGTACAGCAAGAATGCTCACTAAAAAAATTCCGGCTCTGATATTTGCGCTCGTATGTCTGGTATCGCTATCTGGGGCAAAGGGTCCCAAAATAACCAAGATCAGCGGTTGGGTGAGCAATGACCGTTGCGGCGTGAAAGATTTAGAAAACGCTGACTGCACAAAAAAATGTCTGGAAAATGGATCACGTCTGGTGATTGTTTCTGACAAAGACAGATCCGTCATCAATGTAGAAAACCCGGAAGCGCTCAAAGGTCATGAAGGGCAGTATGTGCGAGTCACCGGCACCTTGGACAACGGCACACTTCATGTGAACGACGTAGCCACGCTTAAGCAAACCAAAGAAAAAGCTGACAAAAGCGAACACCAC
>DAHUXF010000149.1 GCA_027307295.1 Acidobacteriaceae bacterium | reverse complement strand
GTCCTACCTTGGTTTTAACCACGTAATCCTTGCCATTCAACTTCCTGATACCAACTACAAGAAGGACTTGCCCGCTCTCTACGAACATCCGAAGCTGGGCCGCCTGCTGATCTTCGATCCCACCAACGATCTTGTGCCGTTTGGGCAGATTCCGTATTACGAACAAGGCAATTACTCGTTGCTGGTAAATGACAATGGAGGAGAGCTGATCCATCTGCCCATGAGTTCTCCTGATCTGAACCAGATCACCCGCAATGCCACGCTTAAGCTCCTGCCCGATGGCACGCTGCAGGGTGATGTTGAAGAATCGCGCTCCGGTTACTTTGCTTCCGCCGTGCGCGAACTGAAGGATGTTTCTATCCAGGACCGCAAAAAATGGATCGAGCGCGTGCTGGGGCGTACGGTCGCAAATTTCCAGATTGACAGCTTTGATGTGGTCAATGCGGACGATATTGATAAGGACTTGATCGTCCGCTATAAGTTCACGGCTGGCCATTACGCCAAGAACGCCGGTCCATTGCTGCTGGTGCGGCCTCGCGTGGTGGGAGAGATGGCCGGATACTATGACAACAGCAAGCCCCGGCACTATTCTTATGAATTTGAAGTGCCCTTTACCCGCCGTGACACAGTCGAGATCTCATTGCCAGAAGGATTTCAGGTGGATGAGCTGCCCGAGCCTTCCCGTGTCTCCTACCCGTTTGGCGAGTATGCCAGCAAAACAGAGAAGGCCGGCAATGTTCTCAAGTACACGCGCCAGTACAAGATACAGACGACCATTGTGCCCCTGGAAAAGATGGAAGACCTGAAGATGCTCTTTGGGCAGATCAATGCCGACGAAAAAAATATGGCGGTGCTCAAACGCGGCAATTAGGGCCGCTTGGCGAACAAAAATTTATCAGGCAATGGGAGATCAGAGCATGCCGTGGATGCGTTCATTAGTGTGGACGATAGTTTTGCTTGCCGTGTCCGGTGTTCCGGGAGCAGGTGAGGACTGGCAACCGATTGTGCCTCAGGAACTGCAGATGACGGAGTTTGCCGCCGCTCCCGGAGCAGCAGCGGTGCAACTCTATTACCGTGAATCCACTGACCATGAGCACCAGTCCATATTTTGCTATCGCAGAATCAAAGTGTTAAACGATAAAGGCAAACAATATGCGGACGTTGAGATACCGGTCCTGCCGTTTCAGCATTTGAACGAACTTAAAGCGCGGACCATCCATCCTGATGGGAGCATTGTTGATTTTACCGGGGAGCCCTTTGAAAAGACTGTGGTGCGAAACCGTGACTTCAAATTTCTTGCCCGCACGTTTACTTTTCCGGAAGTGACCGTAGGAAGCATTATCGAATACAAATACAGGCTCACCTGGGACCCGCGCATCGCTTACTACTCCACGGTCTGGAGTTTGCAGCACGGTTTATACACGGTGAAGCAGCAGTTTGAGCTGCGGGCCTCTACCAAATTCCTTTACGGCTGGGAAGGCCTGACCAAGCATATGGGCGATACGCTGGGACTGTCGTTTAGCTACTCCCATATGCCGAACGACCTGAAGCCGCAAAAGGGCGGCAACACGGTAAAGCTTGATGTGGAAAATATGCCTGCGTTTGAGGCAGAGCCCGCCATGCCGCATGAAAGCAATTTCAAACCGGAAGTGCGATTTTTTTATGGTGGACGCGAAGTGCAGTCCAGCGAGGCCTTTTGGCATGACATTGGGCTGGAATGGCAGGGGCAGGCGGAGCGGTTCATCAGCACTGCAGACGATATCCGCCGGGCTGCGGCTGCTGCGATAGGCGAAGAAAGTGATCCGGAAAAGAAGCTGCGCCGCTTGTACGCCCGCGCACAGGAAGTGCGCAATCTGAGCTTTGAGCGCAGCCGCAACGCCGAAGAAAGCAAGAAAGAAGACCTGAAGCCGAACGAAAGCGCCAGAGATGTTCTCAGCCGTGGCTACGGAAAGCACAATGACATTGCGCGGCTTTTCGCTTCTCTGGCCAGAGCGTCAGGCTTCGAAGCGAGCATTCTCCGCACGTCCCACCGCAGGACCCGGTTCTTTGACCGTATGCTGCTCTCGTCAGGCCAGCTTGATTGGGAACTTGTCCAGATAAAGCTCAACGGCACTGACGTTGTTCTGGATCCGGGAACACGCTTTTGTCCCTTTGGGCTGGTGAGTTGGGAACATACAGCTACGGCAGCTCTCAAACTGGATAAGAATGGAGGCGCTTTTCTGAACGTGCCGCCGGCCCCAGCAGAAAAATCCGTGCTTCGGCGGATTGCCCACGGTAAGCTGAGTGCGGATGGGAGCCTGCAAGGCGAGATCACCATGGAACTGAATGGGAACCGCGCGCTGGGAGCTCGTTTGGAGGCGCTGGAAATGGATGCGGAAGGCCGCAAGAAATTCCTGGAGGATGATCTCCAGGCGCAGTTGCCGGCAGGCGCATCTGTCGAGCTCAAAGAGTCCAAAGGATGGGATGAGACAGAGGGACCGTTGGTCGGCGTTTTTAAATTTAATGTCCCAGCTTTTGGCTCGCTGGCAGGCAAAAGATTTTTGATGCCTGCGTTTCTTTTCCAGAACTTGCGCAAAGGAGATTTTCAGCTGGCCGAACGCAAGTATCCGCTATATTTCCGCTATGCCTTTGGTGAAATTGACAACGTGATCCTGCAAGTGCCGGAAGGTTATTCCGTTGAAGCGGTTCCTCCGGGCGGAAACGTCAAATTACCATCCGTAGTCTTTGCCAGCGCGCGTAGCATTCAAGGAAATGAATTCATCAGCAAGCGCGCCCTGTTGGTGAATGGGATTCTCTTTGAGCCGGCGCAATATGGCGAGTTGCGCACGTTCTTCCAAAAGGTACAAACCACAGATGACGAACAGGCGATACTGAAGAGGAGTACTGTTGATGCGAAAAATTGACCTTGCTTTTTTTCTATGCCTGCTTTGCCCGGCGCTGGCATGCGCAACCACACCGGAATGGGTGAAGAGCGCCGCCCAGCAGCCCATCAAGAAGTATGCTGACGACGTGAACGTGGTAACGCTCTTGGATGAGCAGGATTACAGCGTCCTGGAATCTGGCGAGATTGTCTGGCACGTTCGCACAGTGCTGCGAATCTTGCGTCCGGAGGGCAAAGCGGCGGCCCATTTCGGCGTTGGTTTCAGAAACGATTCGCATGTGAACTATCTTAGGTCGTGGACCATTATGCCTGGCGGCCAGGAATTTGAGAGCCGGGACAAGGATGTACTGGAGCGCACCGCGTTCACGTATGAAGTTTATTCTGACCACAAGGTGAAGTACCTGAAAGCGGAGGGCGCGGAGGTTGGCTCCGTCCTGGCTTTTGAATTTGAACGCAAGGAGCGCCCTTATACATTTCAATTGACGTGGTACTTGCAGCGCATTGATCCGGTGGAACATGCGCGCTTTCTGCTGCATCTTCCTCCGCATTGGGAATACCGGAGCTCCTGGATCAATCATCCGGAGAGCCAGGCGGCCAATGAAGGCAGCGCATATGTCTGGGACATCAAAGACATCAACGGCGTTCAGCGGGAAGATGCCATGCCCAGCTGGCGGGCAGTTGCCGGGGTGATGATTGTCACTCTGTTTTCAGAGAAGACCAAAGGCCGGACGTATGCGAACTGGAGTGATTTTGGCTTGTGGTATGCACAGCTTTCGGCGGGGATGCGCGAGCCCAGCCCGGCCCTGCAACTCAAGGTCAGAGAGCTGGCGCCGGCCAATCTCAGCTTGCTGGAGCGTATTCAGGCGCTCTCGCGTTTTGCCCAGAAGGAAATTCGCTATGCAGCCATCGAGATCGGCATTGGGGGCTATCGCCCGCACGCTGCAGCGGATATTTTTGCCAATCGCTATGGTGACTGCAAGGACAAAGCCACGGTGCTGAGTTCCATGCTCAATGAGATCGGCGTTCGCTCTTATTATGTCCTGGTCCACACCGACCGCGGAGTTTTCACGGAGAAATCGCCGCCCAACCTTGGCTTTAATCACGTCATTCTTGCTATTCAGCTGCCCGAATCAAGCCAGGCAAAGGCAATGCCCGCCGTCTTCCAGCATCCCCGGCTGGGCCAGTTGCTGATCTTCGATCCCACCAATGATCTGGTGCCTTTTGGCGAGATACCGTATTACGAACAGGACAACTACGGCTTGCTGGTGAACGGCGAAGGCGGCGATCTGATTCATCTGCCTTTAAGCTCTCCGGAGCTGAATCGCATTACACGCACAGCCAGGCTTACATTGCTGCCGGGTGGCGGCATGAAAGCCGACGTCGAGGAAGTCCGCACCGGCACGGAAGCTTATCTTGGACGCAGGATGTATCGTGACCGGACCGAGACGGAGCGCAAGAAAATTATGGAGAACCAGCTCCGCCGCGCTATGAGCGTCTTTGAATTAGAATCAGTAGAAACTGCCAACCTGGATGCGATTGATCGCGAGTTCACGATTCACTACAAGTTTTCTGCTGACCACTATGCCAAGGACGCAGGCCCATTGCTGCTCGTCCGCCTTCGGCCGCTGGGAGAGAAAGCGCGCGATATCAATACCAAGAAGGCACGTCTCTACGACTTTGAGTTTTTCGGCCCAACGCTGCAGACCGACGCTTTCGAATTCAGCCTTCCCGAAGGTTATAAAGTCGATGAACTGCCGGAAGCTGGCAAGGCGAGCTTTCCGTTCGGTGTATATAGCAGCAAGAGTGAGAATTCCGGCAACACTTTGCGCTATAGCCGCGAATACAAGGTGGAAAGCACCAGCGTTCCCGCGGGTCAAGTGCCCGAGCTAAAGAAATTCTTTGAGCAGATAACCGCTGATGAGCGGCGCATGGCTGTATTGAAAAAAAGTGACTGACACCGGGAGGGATGGCAGGCCATTAGATCGCCCCGTAACTGGACTTTTTCCCGTTCGCTTGAGCTGCGCAACCACTGTCTACTGCAATTTTGCGCTTGCCGGCGCAATATTTTGCCCGGCAAGCCCTGTGTGCAGGTGCTTCATCTTAGGTTGTGTGATCGGTTATCATTGGGCTTGAGTTCCTTATGGCAGATCAAACCAAGAAGATCATCAAAGACCGCGCCGGGATTGCCGACCATCCGGTAAGCGAGATTTTTGAGGGCCGTCACCCTTCAGAGTCTGAACAACAGTGGGCGGAGAAGAACCTTGCGCCCAGCCTGGAAAAGTCCCCGGAAAAGCCGATTGGCGCTCCTACCGGCGTGAACCTGAATGAGAACGGCCAGGCCGAATTTACCACCATCAGCGGAATGCCGATTCGCCGGCTCTATACCCAGGCCGATCTGCCCGAAGACTGGAATTACGAGAAGTATGTTGGCTATCCCGGCCAGGAGCCGTACACACGCGGCATTCACGCCAGCGGCTACCGGGGCCGTCTCTGGACCATGCGCCAGTTTTCCGGCTTTGCCTCGCCGGAAGAGACCAATGAGCGCTACAAATATCTTTTGGCCCAGGGCGGCGGCGGCCTTTCTGTCGCGTTCGACCTGCCAACGCTGATGGGCTATGACTCTGACCATGCCGCCAGTGAAGGCGAGGTAGGCAAGTGCGGCGTGGCCATTGATTCCCTGGAAGACATGGAAATTCTCTTCAACGGGATCAATCTGGAGAACACCACGGTCTCCATGACCATCAATTCTCCGGCTTCGGTGTTATGGGCCATGTATCTGGTGGTCGCGGAAAAGCAGGGCGCGGACTGGAACAAGGTTTCCGGCACCATCCAGAATGACATCCTCAAGGAATATATTGCGCAGAAGGAATACATCTATCCGCCTGCGCCGTCCATGCGGCTGGTGATTGATACGTTTGAGTTCGGCGCTAAATTCACCCCCAAATTCAATTCCATTTCCATCAGTGGGTATCACATCCGTGAAGCCGGTTCCACCGCTCTGCAGGAGCTGGCCTTTACCATTTATGACGGCGTGGAATATGTGGAATGGGCGCGCCGCCGTGGCCTGGACGTGGATGAATTTGGTCCACGCCTGAGCTACTTCTTTAATTCGCACAGCGATTTCTTTGAAGAAATCGCCAAGTTCCAGGCAGCACGGAAAATCTGGTACCGCCTGATGAAAGACCGCTTCGGCGCCAAGCAGCAGCGCAGCTGGCTCATGCGTTTCCATACGCAGACCGCAGGCGTTTCACTTACGGCGCAGCAGCCGCTCAACAACATCGCTCGCGTGGCCATCCAGGCCATGGCTGCGGTGCTAGGTGGCACGCAATCCCTGCATACGGACTCTTACGATGAAGCTCTGGCGCTGCCCACGGCGGAAGCAGCGCGCATTGCGCTGCGCACACAGCAGATCATCGCGTATGAATCCGGCGTGGCGCAGACGGTAGACCCGCTTGCGGGATCTTATTTCCTGGAAAAGCTCACGCTTGATATGGAGAAAGGCGCTTTCGACTACTTTGACCGTCTGGACGCCATGGGCGGCATGGTCAAAGCCATTGAACTTGGCTTTCCGCAAAAGGAAATTGCTGAAGCCTCTTACCAGTACCAGCGCGCCGTGGAAGCCAAAGAGAAGATTGTGGTGGGCGTGAACGATTTTGCGATTGAAGAGAAACAGCCCGAGACGCTTTACATCGATGACTCGGTGGCCCGCCACCAGACCGCTAAGTTGAAGGCCCTGCGCGCCCGCCGCAATAATGACGATGTTCGCCGCACCCTGGACGCGCTGAAGAAAGCCGCTGCGCAGGAACCTGTAGTCCGCGCGGATGGCCGCATCAGTGACGCCAATACCATGCCTTTTATTATCGACTGCGTGCGCGCATACGCGACCGTAGGCGAAATATGTGATGCTCTGCGCGAGGTTTACGGCACCTATGAGGAAGTGAGCATTACGTAGATCGCCGGGATCGGGAAATCGCCGTCATCGCTCGTGATCGCGCGCCATCGCTGGGATCGCCACAAACGCCGTCACCGCGCGTCATCGCCGCCAACGGATATCGACTTATAAAGCACTTGAATTGTGAACAGTGAATCGACGTGACACAGGTTTAAAAAACTAAGCAAGGTTTTGGCTCACTGGCAATCAAG
>DAHUXF010000148.1 GCA_027307295.1 Acidobacteriaceae bacterium | reverse complement strand
CTGCCGGGCTGACCAAAGCCGATATTCGTGAGCTTGCGCGCGCAGCGGGCCTTCGGCTGTGGGACAAGCCGGCTTCGGCATGTCTTTCTTCAAGAATTGAATATGGCAGGCCGGTCACCCTGGAGGCGCTGGCCAGCGTAGAGCGCGGGGAAGAGGCTTTGCGGCAGCTGGGATTCCGCCAATGCCGCGTCCGGCACCACGGCGAAATTGCCCGGATTGAGATTGCCCCGGATGAGCTGCCACGCGCTCTTACGGCGGAGATGTTTCAGGAGTTTACCCGCATTTTTAAAGGGTTGGGATTCATCTTTGTTGCCGTGGATACCGAGGGGTTCCGCTCTGGAGCCATGAATGCCACCCTTAAGTCCCAGCCACTGGTTAAGCTCATCTCCTGAGCATTCTGGCCGGTCGGCATGAGATAATCCTTAGTAAGTTTAGGCTCGTAAAGGTGGTGTATTTTGGCTAAATCGAACGGCATCATTTTAAGCATAGTTGCATTGGGTTTTCTGGGTATTTGGGCAGGCATGCCCCGGATATCCCAGGCGGAGCAGCAGAAGAAGGCTGGTACAAGCAAGGTTACCGCCGTTGCCAACAACAAGTCGGAGGCCACCAAGGCAGCAAGCGAGGTCGCGGTCCCGCCGCTTTCTCCGGAGATCGTACACCGGATACAGACTGAACTGCGCTCGCGTTACAATGTGCCGCCGCAAATCACTATTTCCTTCTCTGATCCCAAGGCGGGCAGCACTCCGGGATACGACGATCTGGTGGTGACCTTTCAGGGTGGAACGCACACCACGAACCATGATTTCTTGGTTTCCAGAGACCGCAAGACGCTGGCGCATCTGGAGACGATTGATATCTCGCAGGACCTGATGTCAAAGATCGATATGAAGGGCCGTCCGGTGCGGGGCAATCCTGAAGCCAAGGTCACAATCGTTAATTATGACGACTTTCAGTGCCCATTCTGTTCGCGCATGCATAGTACGCTCTTTGCCAATGTCTTTAAGGATTACGGCGATAAGGTCAGGATCGTTTACAAAGACTATCCGTTGATTGAAATTCATCCCTGGGCCATGCATGCCGCCATTGACGGAAACTGCCTGGGTGACCAGAACAATCAGGCATACTGGGATTTTGCCGATCAGGTACATGCCAGCCAAAGAGACGTGGCCGGGCACAATCGCGCAGAAGCCCTGGCGAACCTGGACAAGATGGTGATGGGCCTGGCGGACAAACATCATCTGGATTCAGCCAAAGTGCAGGCTTGCATCCAGAAGGCCGACGAAGGCGCCGTGCGCGCCTCCATGGCTGAAGGCGACAAGCTGGGCGTTGATTCCACGCCCACGCTCTTCATCAATGGAGAGCGGTTTACGGGCGTCATTCCGGAGCAGGATTTGCGCGCCGTGCTGGACCGCGCATTGGCCGATAACGGCCAAGCTCCTCAACAGCCGGCTCCAAAAAGTAATTAATTGTAAAAACTCGGGTTTTCGTACGTATCTGAATTTGGGAGGCGACGGGTTGATCCAGGCACGTAAATTAGCGAGCAGTGTGTTGGTCCTGAGTCTAACGGGGGCGCTGCTGCTACTTGTAGGCTGCCCTGGCCGCGGATCAGATAAAGAAGTCATGGCCAAAGTGAACGCATATAAGGTCCTGCGTTCTGAAGTGGATAAAAATTACAACACGCAAGTGGCTGGATCGCCGCAAAAGCCCACGCCTACGGAAGAAGAAGCGCTGCGGCTGAACATCCTGAACCAGATCATTGATAACCAGCTCCATCTCCAGAAGGCGGAAAAACTGGGCGTGGTGGCCACAGATGACGAGGTTGAAACGCGCTTCAACCAGGCCAAAGCCCCTTATACCAAAGAGGAATTTGAGAAGCTGCTGAAAGAACGCGGTTTCTCTGATGACGATTACAAGCTGGAAATCCGCCGCAATCTGACGATTGAAAAACTGCTCAATAAAGAGATTGCCGCCAAGGTCACAATTTCTGACGGAGACATCCAGAACTACTACAACCAGAACAAGGCTGAGTTCAACCTGATTGAACCGCGTTACAGCCTGGCCACCATTTTTGTCGGCAACCAGCCCTCTACTGAGCCGGGGCAGTCCACGGACAGGGCCCAGCTTGATGCTCAGGCGCGAAAGAAGATCCAGGTCATCTACAACCGGCTGGAAAGCGGAGAAGACTTTACCGCCCTGGCGCAAAAGTTCTCAGAAGACCAGGATACGGCGCGCTCCGGCGGCGTGGTGCCTCCCGTACCGGAATCGCAAATCAAGAAGCTGGACCCCGGCACCAGGGACGCGATCCAGAAGCTGAAGCCGGGGCAATATACGCCTGTGATTCCGGCGTTTGATCGCGGCACCCAGCAAGCCGGCTATCAGATTATCAAGCTGAATGGAAAAGACACGGCAGGGCAGAGGGACATCAATGATCCACAGGTGCAGCAATTCATCCGCAGCAAGCTGCGCAGCCAACGTGAGCAGATACTGAAAGCGGCCTATGATGAAGTATTGCGCGACAGCGCGGAGATCCATAACTACTTTGCAGAGCAGATCCTGAAAAACACCGGGACCAAGTAGCTCTATTCCACTTCCGCCAGGGATTGCCCGGCGTCCACGGCGGCTCCCTCAGCTACAGCGATTTTTTTGACCATGCCGGTCTTGGGCGCTTTAAGCTCGTTCTGCATCTTCATGGCTTCAATCACAATCACCGGTTGACCTGCCTCAACCGTTGTACCCACCGGCGCCAGCAGACGCACAACTTTCCCCGGCATAGGCGCAATGATTTTCTTAACACCGTGCTCGCTTGCTCCCGTCCGCTGCCGCGAACGCAATGACCGTGGATCACGCACCACTGCGGCGAAGCGCTCACGACCCACCACAATGTTTGCTTCGGTGCCGTTGGTCTCCTGCCGCACCTCATAGGATTGGCCATTCAGCAAAAGTGAAAATACGCCATCCTGGGTTGCAATGACGTCCAGCGGCAGGTCGCGATTATCGACTTTGCAGCTCCAGCCGGATTCGCTCGGCGCCAGCTCAACGCGATACGTTCTTTCCGCAATCGTGACCTCATAGATCATAGATTGCCCACCCCTTCACTGCGCGCTGTGCGGGCCCACGCAGAGGAGCGCGATTCTTTACCTGGATCATTGAGCTTGCCATTGCCCACATTTTTTTGCGCTGCGTTGGCCGCGAACAGCGCTGCGGATACAGCTGCTATCTCCGTGAGATCAGCAGCCGCTGTGGCAACTGGAGCGCTGGGCTTGTCAGCGAGCAAGCGATCCAGGAAGCCGGTATCAATGCGCGCGGCGATGAAATCAGGATGGTCCAGCGATTCGTGACCGTGCGATTCATGGTCACGCGAGACCAACCGGCTCATATAAGGATTTTGGTCAATGCAGCCCAGGTTGGCCAGGTAGAGCAATGACGCTTTGTCATCGGCGATGACGCGGACTTTTGACTCTTCGTCACCCTCCAACTCTTCCCGGTGCAGCCAGTCAGGAAAGCCGGAAGCATCTTTCTGGAAAAAATAATCCTGGTCAATCCCATTGGGATAACGCTTGAGCGAAAGCGGACGCCCCTGCAGATGGGGCACCAGCAGATCGGCCACGCCATCATAAAAATTGATCACGTCGCGCTTGGTGTAGCCATCCGCGGGATAAAAAACCTTCTTCAGGTTGGTAAACTTTAACTGGCGGCCTTCAATGGTAACGAGCGCTTCAGCTAACTCCGGGCCAAGCAGCACTTCCCTCTCGGCTGAAGATACTGGAACATCTTCCGGCATTAAACCTGTTTCCCGCACCACTTCCTCGGGCGCGGCTTCCATTTTCATGCCTAGAAAAACCGGCGCACGAAGACGTCCGTCCTGGGTCCAGGATGTGAACTTCACCAGGCAAACCAGTTCCGGCTTGGTCCATATCACCTCGCCTACATCAGCTGGCACGCCGCTTACGGTCGCCTTGTCTGTAACAAGAGGCTTGATCTGCTCAAAAACAGATTTCAGCGTTAGCTGCGTGAAGCCCGATCCTACATTGCCCGCGTACACCAGGTTTTTGTCTTTGTAATAGCCCAGCACCAATGCGCCAAAGGGCTCGCGTTCGCCAAGAATGTATCCGCAGATAACAAAGTCCTGTTGCGTTGTGACTTTGATCTTGATCCAGGAATTGGTGCGCCGGGACTCATATCTGCTCTGCGCCTGCTTGGCGACGATGCCTTCCAACCCCTTGGCGCGCACTGCCTGCAATAGCTCGTCACCCTTGCCGGCAAAGTGTTCTGAATAGCGCACGGTATCGCTGGGAAGAAGGATCGATGCCAAAAGCTGCCGCCGGTCAATCAACGCAGCCTTACGCAGGTCATAGCCGTTCAGGTACAGCAGATCAAAAGCAAAAAATTGCAGCGGAGGCGGCTCCATCCCCTTGAGGGCCGGCTTGGTGCCAAAGCCGGTTAGATTCTGGAGATGTTGAAAGCTCGGTGTGCCATTCTCGTCCAACGCAACAATCTCGCCATCCAGAATCGCAGTATCGGCCTTCACGCCTTCCAGCAGTCCTTTCGCCACAGAAGGAAACTGCTTCTCCAGCTTGGTGCCCCGGCGCGAAAGCATACGGATATTTCCGCCGCTGATGAAGCAAAGTGCGCGGTATCCATCCCACTTCACCTCATAAAGCCAATCCGTGCCAGAAGGTATGGCAGTACTGAGCGTCGCCAGCATTGGCTCTGCTGACTCCGGCATGGCCGCTTTTATCGCGCCTTCAATGGAAGAGATTTCTGCCGGGCCTTGCAGCACGCTGCGCGTATCAGACTCCGGGTCCCAGCCTTCGCGCACGGCGAAATCTTTCTTCTTGATCAGCAGCCAATCCTTGCCCTTGCCTCGGTTGGTGCGGACCAGCGCAAATTCGCCGACAATCTTGTGTCCATGAAAGCGGAGTTTGAGGTCGCCGGCCTCCCACTGTTCCACCGGAGTTTTGGGCCCAAGCCACTCGTACGTGCCACGGTCCCACAGTGTTACGTTCCCCGCTCCATAGTTGCCGCTGGGGATGGTCCCTTCAAAGCTCCCGTAGTCAAGCGGATGGTCCTCCACGTGGACTGCCAGACGTTTAATGGCTGGATCAAGAGTGGGACCGTTTGGGATCGCCCATGACCGCAAAACGCCATCCATCTCCAACCTCAAGTCATAATGGAGACGTCGTGCGCTATGCCGTTGAATAAAAAACCGCTTACCCTCTTCCACCGCCGGCTTAGGCGGAGGCTCGGGAGTATTGGAAAAGGTCCTTTTGCGACGGTATTCTTCTAGTGACATTGTGTAGAGAGAAGATTGTATTGCACCCTTATTTGTGCTTTCATACGAAGGTTAGCCTCTTGAACCCTGGAGATATCAAATGGCCAGTACCGTCTGGAAGGGACACCTTACTTTTGGCTTGCTGTCACTTCCTGTCAAATTGTACAGTGCAGCCCGCAGTGAATCCGTTGGCTTTAATCAATTACACAAGGCCGATAACTCGCGCGTCAAACAGGTGCTGTATTGCCAGCTTGAAGATAAACCCATCCCGCGCAGTGAGATCGTCAAGGGCTACGAGTATGAGAAAGACAAATACGTAGTTGTAGATGACGAAGACATCAAAAAAGTCGCGCCCAAGACCGCCAAAACCATGGAAGTGCTGGAGTTTGTGAAGGCGTCTGAAGTGGATGCCATTTTCTTTGAAAGCTCCTACTACATGGCCCCCGACGAGGCCGGCGAAAAGCCTTACGCCCTGCTCTTTGAAGCCTTACGCCAGAGCGGATGCGTGGGCGTGGCCAAGATTGCCATGCACAATCGCGAGCATATCGTGGTGCTGCGTCCTGGTCCCAAGGGCATCCTGCTGCATACCATGTACTACCCGGATGAGATACGCCAGGTGGAAGAATTCCGCACGGACACCAGCATTGTGAAGGCAAAAGAACTCGAGATGGCCAAGATGCTGATTGACTCTTTGCTGGCCGCCTTTGAACCGGAGAAATATAAGGATGCTTACCGCGAGAATCTGATGGCCATGATTCAGGCCAAGGTGGAAGGCAAGCAGGTGGTTGAAACCGTGGAGACCAAGCACAAAGCCCCAGTCGTGGATATTCTAGAAGCGCTTAAGATGAGCCTGGCAGAAGTGAAGAAGCCGATACGGTCCTCCGTTGGCACGCCAGCGCTATCCGTTGAAGAGCAAGAACAGCCGAAGAAGGGGCGTAAGACCGGAGGCTAGATTGTTAGGCAGTAAACTATCACGCCCTTGAATCCATACTCGCCCTTCTTCTGCGGCTCGATCCCGAAAAAACCAAAATCGGTTTCTGTGCTTTGCCGGGCGTGACCGTAACGGCCTTGTTCTTCTCAAAGGTTACAGTTACAGGTTTGCCTGCGTTGGCAAATTCAATGGTCCGGTTGCCGTAATCCGTGCCATCCGAACTCATGTTGGTGCCGAGCGCAAAACTGGCTTGCAGCTCATTCATGCCCTGCTTTGCCTCATGGTTGTCCACGGCGCTCCAGATGTCAGGCGGCCAATGTTTATAAAGCTCATGCGGGTCTTCATAGAAAAGAATGTCATTCACCGTAAACTGGTAATCGTCGCCGGTATTCACGCCGATGGAAGCCGCATAGCTGTCCGGTTCGCCTGCTTTCTCAAATACCACCATGATCTGCTTCTGCACCACGGCGACCTGGCCCGGCTTTAGCGTTACCGGCGCTCGCTGCAGGACAAGGTCTTTGATCTGTAATTTGGCAAGAGGCGGAAGCAGGCCCACTTCCCGCTTAAAGTTCACGCTATGCTCAGCTGGATCAAAATGATAATACGCGATTTGGTTTCCAGCCTTGACCCACGCTGCTTTACCGGCCAGCTCTTTTTTAGCGGACTCCAGATTGTAAGGAAATATTTTATGCGGTGTCACGTAGTCATCCAGGTTGGATGAGTAGGTGGTTTGTTGCTTCTTGGGCGGTTCGCCGGTGTCGCGCCGCTCGTAGATAATAAAGCCCACGCGTATCGCGGCGATCACTACAAAGACGACTAAGGTAATCCCGATACGTTTTTTGAGGTCA
>DAHUXF010000147.1 GCA_027307295.1 Acidobacteriaceae bacterium | reverse complement strand
ATCTGCCGTTTGTGCCCACGCTTCTAAAACTCTCCGCGGGCATACCGCAATATCTGAAAGTTGTGTGGAAAGACTTGGAAAGCGTGGTGTACTCCCGCGAATTTGAATCGGCCACGCGCGCCTTCCAGGAGATTGCCCACTCAGCCGCAGTCAGCGGTGGCTGGACATTCTCTTACCAACCCGCGGTCCTGGCCGCCGAAAAATTCTCCAACGCCGATAGTCGCGTGGTGGGCGGAATCGTAGGATTGTTTACTCGGGCCACAGCGCAGGCAGGCCTGTTTGTGCGCCTGATGCAGCGTGGCTATTCGGGCGGCCAGAAGGGAAGGGTCACCCGGCTGAAACAGGTTTCCGCCATGGCCCAGATGGTCCGCGTACACGTTCCCAACGAACGCGAAGCCGGCATGCGCTCCTGGCTCATTTATTCCGATATCAAGAAGACCACGGGGGCAAAGAGCGTATTCGACCTTTACCGCGTTCTTTCCCCATACCCCAGCTATCTGGCTTCAGTATGGCTTGATAGCAAAAGGCTGCTGGCAGATCATTCCTTCATTGCCGCGCAAGAGGACATCAACCGCCGCGCCCGCGCTCTGTTGAGCGGCTTGCCGGTAAGCAACCATTGCAGCCTGCTGCAGGATATTAACGCGGCCCAGTGGCGTGAAATTGAAGAGACGGTGGACAGCTTTGCCCGGCTTCTGCCCAAGTTCGTGCTGCTCACAGCGGTTTGGCAGCGGTCATTCCCCAGCGTGTCAAGATTGATTGGAGCTGCGTGATGTGCAAGCAATTGGCAGTTAGCGAATGGCAGTTGGCAAGCAAGGCACATTTGTGACGATTTTGCTCTGCTATTAAAAAATGCCTTGAGCCGACTTACAGAGCAGAAAATCTTTTACCGCAGAGGAGGCAAAGAGCGACGAAATAAACCTGAACAACATCAAAAAATATATTGTTCTTGGCATTCCTTTGTTTTCTTATTCCGTGTGTTTCTCCCTTCCCACCTCTTGCCTGCTCAACTTTGGTTTTTTCTATTTCCTCGATCTCAACTCCAAACTCGCTGCCGGTTTTTGAGGCGTTCCGGGACTTGGAAGAGAGCGGGATCAACAGGAGCGGAGCCTTTCACGAGCTTATTTACGCTAACGGCCGATTACCAATTGCTCATAGCCAACTGCTAATTGCTATTTCCTTACCCCGGCGGCCAGCTCAGCTTTCTTCCACCGATTAGATGCAAGTGCAGATGGAAAACGGTCTGTCCGGCATCGCGACCGACGTTATAGACCGTGCGAAAGCCATGCTGCAAATTGCGTTCACGCGCTATTTTTGCCGCCACGGTCTGGCAGTAGCCAATAAGCTCGGCATCCTCTTCTGTCGCCTGGTCAATGCCGATGATGTGCTTCTTAGGAACAATCAGAACATGGGTTGGGGCTTGCGGATTGATGTCCTCAAAGGCGAAGGTCTTCTCGTCTTCATACACCTTCCGCGAAGGAATCCTGCCGGCGATGATTTTGCAGAAAAGGCAATCAGTCATAGCAGGCAAATGTTAGCAAAACCTGCGACGGGATTGGGGAAAGACTTAATCCAGCCGGACCAGATAGACTCCCGCGTCCGTGTGCAACTCGTGGATCACTTCCTGGGCGCGTTTTTTGTCATCTTCCGCCACGCGCACACGCACCCAGTCCCCGCCCATGGGGCTGCTGAACTGCAAGACTCTGGCCGTGTGATAGCGGTGAGCAAGCTTCTCTTTTAGCTTTGTTGCGTCGGCTGAGTCGGTAAATGCGCCAATCTGGACGCACCATCGGCCGCCGTTATTGATGGACGCGGGCGTTTCCAGGACTTCAATCCGGACCAGAGCCGTGCCATGCTGGTAAACGCTCAACTTGCGCGCGGCGGCGCGTGAGAGATCGATCACGCGGTCGCCCACAAACGGCCCGCGGTCGGTGATGCGCAGCAGCACAAAGTCTCCCGTCTTAAGATCGGTTACACGGGCGATGGTGTTCAGTGGAAGCGTGCGATGCGCCGCCGTCATGGCATTCATGTCATATGGCTGGCCATTGGCTCCGTTGCGCTTCTGGAACCCCGGCCCATACCAGCTTGCGTATCCCACTTCCGTATAAAGGACCTTGGCGTTTCTGGGAACGGATATCCCGCCACTGTCTCGTGGCACGGCTGGAGCATTTGGCGTGGGCGATGGAGTGGACATGGGGGTAGGCGTGGGTGAAGGCACACGCGGTGGTATGGAAGGCGGAGGAGCAGGCATGACCGGCGGAGGCTCGCGATGGGCCGCACATCCGGCCAGCAGCAAAAGCACGCCGACCAGCCATGCTACTTGGAGCGGTCTTTGTCCATATACTCGGCCAGCCGGCCTAACTGTTCCGCTGCCGTGCGCAACGCTTTGCTGGAATGATTGCGGATTGCGGGCACAACTTCGTTGTTGAGATAGGTAATCACCTTCTCTTTTTCCCGCTCGAATTTCTCCGCCGCTTCGCCCAGTTCCTCGTCCAGCTTGCGGCCAAACTTCTGGAACCGGTCTTTGCTCCCGGAATCGTCTTGTGGATTCATGTCTCTCTTTTACCATTGCAACCGAATGGTGGCCAGCCCGAAGATTTGGATTGTATGCATCCGCGACAGGCCCAGTTTCCCAAATAAACTTACCTGTAAAACGGCAGCACCCCTCAGTACCTTAGATGATACCTGGCGGACCCGCGGGGAAGGTTTTTTGCGCAAACAGGCCCGGCAGAGTCTTTTTTTGCATTGGGCAAACAAGTGGTTCAGCCTGATCTGTCAGGGCTGAACCCCACAGTTTCCTTATCGGTGAATCAGCTCACTTAGACCATCAGGAGCAAAATCTGGCGCCAAAGACAACCCGCGTCTCCGGCCAGTTGCTAAGGATTCGGCGCACCACACGGACCAGCCGCGTGCCGGAACTCATCATCGGCGTATCAATGTTCTGAAAGGTAATTTGTACCCGGGTATCCAGGTCAAGCAATTGATCGGAAGAAAAAAGCAGTCCCGATTCGCTCATATTGATGGCCTCGCCTGTGGACCAGTCCTTCTGGCCTTCCGTGCGGTAACGCATTGGGATATTCAATTCGTGTCGCACGGCGCGGTTGATCATCTTGCGCGGCTCTCCCACCGCGCTGGGATCAGTCTCTTCCATCTCGTCTCCATCGATCTGAGTTGTGTCGGGTGAAAAGTTGTCGCTTGGTTCCATCGTACACAGCAGCTCTTTGGGGGAAGGGCTGAGTCAAAAGATTCTCTGCTGTGCGCACGCTGCTGTCAAGCTCTGACTTCACATCGTTGACACTTTTAATTTTTTTTTAGACGAAACGTTTTGCACATATGTTGCATACATAGCTCGTCCTACCTGTTATTCGTTTTTTCTCTTATTCTAAGCAGCTCACCTGAGTGTCACCGCCAGTTGAGTTCTGCCTCATCTTCAGCTCTCTCTAGCACTTACCGGTTGACTTCAGTTTTACCTCCGCTTGAGCGCCAGTGCATTGCGGCAAATCGCTACCCAGCGCAAAGTCTGCCTCAGGGCAAGCGAACGGGCTTGCCGGGTTCCACACTACCGTCATCGGAGGTAAATACGTATGCATCACGTTGCACCACAATCCAGGCAGAAGCCGGAGTTTAGTGAAGCCCGGAGGATACAGCAGAGTTTTCTTGCCCATCTGGAAAAGCGGACCCTGATCTGGCTTGCTGCACACACACCCGAATGGATCAACTCTGACCATCTCACGCTTCTGGGACTGCTTTCCATGGCCAGCGCCGGGGCCGCGTACTGGTGGTCCAGCCATAACCGTTTCGGACTGCTGCTGGTGATTGTCTGCCTGGCGCTGAACTGGCTGGGCGACTCACTGGATGGCACGCTGGCCCGCTTTCGCGACCACTCGCGTCCGCGCTATGGCTTTTATGTTGACCACATCGTAGACGCCTTCAGCGCTTTCTTTCTTCTCGGCGGGCTAGCCCTTTCAGGATACATGTCTCCTGTGGTTGCTTTGGGATTGCTTGTTGCCTACCTCATGCTCTCCGTTGAGGTCTACCTGGCCAGCTACACCGTGGGTGATTTCAAAATATCTTATTTCAAAATGGGACCCACTGAGCTGCGTATCCTGCTCTCCGTCGGCAATGTATGCCTGCTGTGGAGGTCAACGGTGCATCTTTTTGGCCGTGTTCAACGGTTCTTTGATGTTGCGGGAAGCATCGGCATCTCCGGCATGCTGCTGGTCATGGTCATCTCGGCCATTCACAACACCTTGCGGCTGTACCGTCAGGAACCGATCCCCGTGGGCAAGCCGCTACCTGGCTCCAGGCAGCTACCGCTGGTCCCGGCTGAAGGAGAGGGACCATTACCATTGTTCACAATTGCACAGACGCGGATACCGCGTTTGTGAGATGCTGGAACACATGCCAGAACTTATTGTTGTAGAAAAAATTGACGGGACCCCCGTCTCCTGGCGATGTTCGGATTGCCATCAGGGCTTTTCCGTTCGCGGCAAGCTGACGACAAAAGAGAGACAAGGGAAAATCAAGGTAGCATTCAAGGCCCACATGGAAGAAAGCCACAAGGCCGGCAACAGCGCTGGCCGACTGGCCTACGCCGCTGCTGTGCCTCTACCCGATTAATTCCTCTGATCTACAAGTATCAGCGCTGACGGAATGCTGTTGCTTGCTCATGAGTCGCCAATCGCATGGTATGCGTCCCTCAATGGCGGACGCCGCACGCAAATCCCTGAAGTGTGCAATTTGGATCAGACATGCCTGGCCCCGCAATGCAATCATGTTCAATAGGTATCCAGCCGGTATGAATCACGCTTGGCGCTAATAATTTGGATAAGCGGCCTTTGCGAAGCTGCTTACATGCATCTAAAGGACACAGTGATGCTGCGTACAATTTTAATGATCGTGATTTTCGTCTGGATGGTTGGCCTGGAACTTCAATTTGGCGAACAGGTCCTTCCCTTATTGCTGGTGGTTGCAGCAATGACTCTGGTGATGGACCACATCTTTTGCCGCCGGTCTCTCAAATATGCAAGGCAGCCAATGAAAGCTCCACGACGCAACAAATTGGCATGACACTTAGGAAGCCCGGAAAGTTCAACTTCACCACAAGGCTGAGCAGTTTGCCGGCGCCTCAAAAATCAATCTCATTATTTTCGCAATAGAAATGCAAGGAGTACTACGTATGAAAAAGATAATCGTATTTTTGCTTATGGGATGTTTAGCGAACCTGGCCTGGGCCGGTGAGCAGAAGAAAGATGTCTCTGAGCGTCTGCAACTGGGAGCTGACGTATTAAGCCAGATGACTTCCGCGCCGGATAAAGGAATCCCGGAAGAGGTCCTGGATTCGGCCAAGTGCATCGCTGTGGTTCCACATCTGGTCAAAGGCGGATTCATCTTCGGCGGCAAACATGGCCGCGGTATGGCGACCTGCCGCACAGCAGAGGGTTGGAGCGCTCCGGCCTTCATCTCAGTCGGCGGCGGAAGCGCGGGCCTTCAGATTGGCGTAGAGGGCGTGGACCTGATTATGCTGATCATGAACAACAAAGGGATGGAGCAACTGCTCTCCAGCAAATTCCAGATCAGCGGAGAAGGATCAGCCGCAGCCGGACCGGTTGGACGCCATGCTTCCGCAGGCACGGACTGGAAGATGGATACGGAGATGCTCACCTATTCGCGCTCCAAGGGCATCTTTGCCGGCCTCACGCTGGAAGGCGCAGTTGTTGAACAGGACAGCGATTCCACGATCTCTGTCTATGGACACGATGTAACATTCAAGTCCGTTCTCCAGGGGAAAGTATCGACACCGGAGATCGCCAGAGGGTTCATGAAAGCCGTGAACAATACTGTTCACAAAGGGAAGGTTCAGGAAGCCCGCGAAGACGGAAAATAAATATCCGGGACCATTATCTTTCATTACAAGGTAATGGTCCCGGCGGCTTCTGCCTTCACAAAGGGAATGATGACCACGCAGCTATTCACGATTGTCATCGCGGCCTTCTATCGCGGCCCCGTGGAAATCTACTCAGCGCAGGCCCTGGCATGCAATGGTGAGAAACTTTATCACCCTGCGGAAGCTCTCTCTGTCTCTGGGGCCCTGGAGAAGCTGGTGCAGGAAATGCGTCTACAAGAGAAGAATCGGGCATCATTCCGGTAAACCCGTCAACAGCCCAGTTGCCAAGTGACCCAGATGAAAAAAGAGGATTGATGAAGCAGGATTATTCAAATGCTTTTAAAGAGGTTCCAATGTCTCAGCCCGAGGGGATGGTTCTTCACAATCGTCAAGCCAGAGACATGCCACCCATGACATGGAACGGCACGATGGTCGGATGTAGGGAGACCGAAACACACTATCTCCATCTTTCAGCATTTCCTTGCGAGAGATGCAACGGGCCTGTCGTCGCCGGTTCCATGGGTACACGGTGTGATGATATAAGCCAGGAGACGGACATCAGGACGATCGGTTCTTCCTGCCTGGTGTGCGGATTCAAGCCGGAGTTCAACCTTGAGCCGTCTGTGGGCCATAATTTCCGTCCGGTCGAATGGAGATGGGCCATCAAGACGCCCGCGCAAAAGACGCTGGCGCAGCCTGTCATTGTCTGTGATGATCCACTTCCAGCGGAGCTATCACAAGACGCGGATGTTGAGCCATCATAAACAACATCACTGCGCCTAATTTTAAGGGCCTCGCCATTTGGGCTTTTTCAGCATGGCTGAAGCTCATGCCTAATTAGGAATCCCCATCCTTGCCGCCCCAGAGCTTTATGTCCTGGACTCGCAATGCACACACTCCCGCGGGGCGCGGGACTTTACGTCCGGGGCCGTTTGGTCCACAAACGTTACTTGACTGCGGCGATCTTCTCCACCAGCGCAGAATAATCCGTCTTCTCAATCCCGTAAACCTGTTTGTTAAACTCGTCCACTTTCTGCGAGTAGTTCATGGAGCAGAACTTGGGCCCGCACATGGAGCAGAACGCCGCCGTCTTGTAACCCTCTTCGGGCAGGGTTTCGTCGTGCATGGACCGGGCAGTTTCGGGATCGAGCGACAGTTCAAACTGCT